>DATLTV010000094.1:0-15484 GCA_035533375.1 Minisyncoccota bacterium | reverse complement strand
ATCGGCGTTCAGGGCATACGTTTCCCGCCGCGAAACGCTCGTGACCAGCGGAAAGTCGATGACGTTTTCATAGCGGAACGATCCGGGCAGCTTCCGAAGCTCGTTCAGTCCTTCGGGAGAGCGGCTTCCGGGGATTTTTTCCTTCTTCGACATGGAAGCCACGCCGAAGATCTTTAGCCCCCGAAATTTTTCCGATTTCCTCAGATACCGGTCTGCCGCCATAAGAGTCGAACAGGTTCCCGTCACCGCTCCGAAGAGCGTGGGCGTTATGCCGAGGCGATCGCATTCCTTGGCGATATGATCCATGGACCACCGATGGCCAATGATGCTCCCTTCGTGCACGTACTGATTGATCCAGTGGTATTTTTCCGGATGACGATCGACCAGTTCGCGCGCGTATTCGTTCGGCGAAACTCCTTCCGGCGCGAGTATGATCTCCGCGCCCGACGCAAGAAGATGCCTTTGTTTTCCCGCCGGAACCGTACTTTCGATCACGGCGGAAAATCCTTTGACATCGAACATCGGCGCGATGAGGCCGGAGGCCATCCCCCAATTGCCCGATGTTCCCCCGATGATCATTTTGCTCTCGTTGAACATTCCGGCTTTCTCATCCATAAGCCAAGCCATGAATGCCGGCGGAGTTTTTCCGTTGTGGGCGCGAATCTCGGATCCGAGAAATGCGTATTTCTTGAGGATCCTGTCTGCTCCGGATTCCCGGAACCACGGCTCCGCCTGCACGCGATCGGGTATCGGCAGCCGCGTGAGCCGCGGCAGGCCGTATTCCATCACGTCGAGCAGATTCGCCCGCATATCGAGCTTTTGTAATTGCGTCAGTTTTCTCACGTTTCCCCCGTCCCTCTTTAATTATTATTGCATCGTGCGCTATCCGCATTTTGCGCCCGGACAGGCAAAGCGTCAAGCTTTTATTGGCAGTTACATGACAATGCTCTATAATAAACCCTGTTATGAGGGAATCGAACTTACCGGACAAAACAACGCCGCCCGGCATCCAGCCGGGGCGGCCGATCACGGTGAATGGCGTGACCTATGAGCGCTTTCCCATTAAACTGCCGCGCCTCATCGCGTTCGGCGAAAATCTGGAGTCGGTGCTTACCGAATTCGTGAAGCCGCATTGGAAGCCCGGCGACTGGGTCGCGATCTCCGAAAAATTGATCTCGGTCTCGCAGAACCGCGTGCGGCACATCTCGACGGTGAAAGTGACCTGGCTCGCGCGCCTCATCCGGAAGGGCGTCATGAAACACAAAAATATGACGGCCTGGGACAATCCCGAAAAGATCCAGGTGGCGATCGAAGAGGCCGGCTGGTGGCGGATGATTCCCGCCATGGCCATCGGCGGCGTGGGGAAGCTCGTGGGCATCCGCGGGCTCTTTTGGATCGTCGCCGGGCATCGCGTTTCGGAGATCGACGGCTTCATTCCCGAAGACATGTATCCGTACACCGAATGGGCCGTGCTCCCGCCCGCGGATCCGCAGCGCGACTGCGACGAGATCGAACGAAAACTCGGCATGCCTACCGCGACCGCCGACGCGAACTTCATCAACGTGAAAATGCTCGGGGTGAGCCGCGGCGTCGGCCTCGACAAGAAAACCACGCGTTTGATTCTCCTCGACAACCCGCTCGGACAAGGAAATAAAATGACGCCATTCGTTCTCGTACGAAAAAAATGACTTTGCGCAGCCGCATCAAGCGAATCACGCCGTGGCCGCTGCATTATCTGTACCGGAAATTATATTATTTTCCGAAGGATGTTTCCGCGGCGACCGGGTTTCTTTTCCACCCGACCAAATCACCCACCACATTCGGCGAACGTTTGTCGCTTATCGGAGCATTTTACGCCATTTCCTATTACGTCGATTGCCCGCATACCGAAAACGAACTGCTGACTATCGCCCGGCGCATTTTGAACCTCGGCGAGGGCGTTCCCGGAGCGATAATCGAAGCCGGGGCGTTTCATGGCGGGAGCACGGCGAAATTGAGCCTGGTCGCGAAGCTCTGCGGCCGAAAATTGCACACATTCGATTCGTTCGAAGGAATGCCGGAAAATGCCGAGGTCCACGGCAAAAGCATCTACGGCCGCGAGCACCATTTTCCGAAAGGCAGCCATGCCGTGCCGCTGGACGAGGTTCGCGAAAACGTCCGGCGATTCGGCGACGCGAGCCGCGTGGAATTCCATAAAGGTTTTTTCTCCGATACGATGCCGCTTTTCCACGAAACGGTCGCCGTCGCATGCGTGAACGTCGATCTCGTCCGGTCCACGAAAGACTGCCTGCGCTTCCTCTACCCCCTTACCTCGCGCGGCGGCATTATTTTTTCGCAAGACGCGCATTTCCCGTGGATCATCGAGCTGTTGCAAGACGATCAATTTTGGAAAAAAGAGATCGGTATCGAAAAACCGCGGCTCGAAGGAATCGGATTGTCGAAGCTCGTGGCCATTCTGCGTACTTAAAATATAGATCCATCTCAAAAGCTCTTTACGGTCACAACTTTTGATCGCGCTCCCCCGTCATCCCGCCCCGTCTGTCATCCCGGATCCGCCTTTGGCGGAGTCCGAGATCCATACTTGAGCGATTGTCATCCCGGCCTTGAGCCGGGATCCATACTTTATATAATTATTATATTAATGTATAGATCCCGGACATCTCGCTTCGAGCGAGATTCCGGGATGACACTTGAAAATCATTTCATATGCTGCGCTTTAGAAAATAGCCCTACGGAATGACGGTGAGCGTTTCGGAAAGCGTGATGCCGCTGTGTTCGCCGGTGAAGGTGTAGGTTTGTATTCCCGGCGTTGCAGGCGCCGGCAGCGATCCGGTCGTGAAGTTGCCGCCGTCATCGGCGTGGGCGGTCGTAACAGTCGCGCCATTGCTGGTCACGAGGACGGGCTCATTCGCGCCGAAGTTCCGTCCACCGAAGTCAACGGTCGTTCTCGCGCGGACAGGTCCAATGGAATCAAGGCTCGGCGGGCCGTTCGGCGCCCATGGACCGGTGCTTGAAGTGTTACCGTTGCCGCCACCCTGATTCGCAAGCAATGATTGCACTTGCTGCTTCAGTGTCGCGAGCTCCTGCTCGATACGCCGTATTGCATTTTCGATTATTTGATTAAACGATGAAGAAGAATTTGTGGGCGCGGTCGTGAACGTTTGATCCGAAGACGTCGCTTTTGTGCCGGACGCGTTCACGGACATCACCGAGAAGTGATAGGTCGCATCTTGCGAGAGCCCCGAAAGCGCCACCGAGTGGCTCGCCATGAGATTTGTATTGAGCATCGTTGAAGCAGTGTAGTTCGTGGTCGTGCCGTAGGCGACCTGCGAGTTCGTCGGCTGGTCAGTGTTCCACGTGATCGTCGCGGTCGTATCGGTGCTCGTTGCGGTTATCCCGAAGATAACGGGCTTCGTGCTCGTCGCGGCGTTCACGGTCACCGATTCAGTAGCGGTGGCGCTACTCAATACGCCATTATTCACCATGAAAGTGAATAAATCGGAACCGATAAAGTTCATGTTTGGCGTGTAGGTGAAAGCGCTCGTAGAGGTACCGAGATTCGAGAGAACTCCCGAAGAGGGACCGCTTACGACGGAATACGCGAGTGGAAGTGTCGACGTATTCGTATCTTGGGCGGAAAGCGTTCCCGATACGGCAGTATTTTCGCCCGTCGTGACGGAACCGTTCATCGCAACCGGCGCCGTAGTCGTTGCATGGTTCACCGTAATCGACTCGATTGCTTCATTGCTGTGCAGTACGCCGTTATTCGCCATGAACATAAAAGAGTCGGAACCCGTAAAACCGGCATTCGGCGTGTAGGTGAAAGCGCCGGTCGAGGTGTTTATGCCGAAGAGCGTTCCGTTCGACGTGCTGCTCACGACGGAATACGCGAGCGGAAGCGCCAACATATTCGTGTCGCTCGCCATCATCGTCCCCGACACCGCGGTATTTTCGATCGTCGTGATCGAACCGTTCGTCGCGACGGGAGCCGTCGTAGCAAACGTGCGGCTTATGCCGAGAAATCCGAAGGTAAGCAGTGCGACCGCCCCGCCAACCGCAAGAGCGGCGATTTTGCGCGATATTAATTTTGTTGTCATGTAATGTATATGGTTAATTATTAATGATGGGGTTTTCTTTTCGACTAGAACCAGTCTTAAAACTCATATCTTATATCTCAGATCTCAAAACTTTCCGGGTAGCGATGCCAGTTTCGAGATATAATTTTGAGATTGGCTCTAAAGAAACCTTCGTATACAAACTACTCTTCTCGCCATTAAATGAGCGTGAATGGGTTCCGCCATCCCGCGAAGAAGCGCCATCTATCCTTAAAACGGATTTCGGGGTATCATGTACGCCTATGCTCATCGATGACGTAAAAGTGAAAATCTCCGCGGGAAAGGGCGGGAAAGGCGCCGCGGTTTTCAATACCAACCTGAAAAGCCTCGGGCCTGCGGGCGGCTCCGGCGGCAGGGGCGGCAGCGTCTTCGCCGTGGGCGTTTCGGACATAAGCGCGCTCCGGCAGTTCCGCTTCAAAAAAGAATTCGGGGCGGAGAACGGACGCGACGGGCGCGGACAGTTCCGCGACGGGCATAATGGTGAAAATCTTGTGCTCAAATTCCCGGTAGGAACCGTGGCGCACAACCTTACGACGGGAACGGACGCCACCGTCGAAAAAATCGGCGAGGAAGTGCTTCTCGCGAAAGGCGGCCTCGGCGGCCGCGGTAATTTCCAGTTTCGCACGGCGCGGACGACGTCGCCCACAAAATTCCAGCCGGGCCTTCCCGGCGAAGCGTTCGAATACCGCTTCGAGCTCAAGCTCATCGCGGACGTGGGATTCGTGGGACTTCCGAACGCCGGAAAGTCGAGCATGCTGAACCGCCTCACGAACGCGCGAAGCAAGGTGGCGAACTACCCCTTCACCACGCTCGAGCCGAATCTCGGCGCGTATTACGAATTGATTATCGCGGACATCCCCGGGCTCATCGAGGGATCTTCGACCGGCCGCGGACTCGGAATGAAATTCCTCCGCCACATCGAACGCACGCACATTCTTTTCCATTTCATTTCCGCCGAATCCCCCGCTCCCGCAAAGGATTATAAAATAATCCGCAAAGAGCTCGACGACTATAATAAAGAGCTGCTCAAAAAGCCGGAATATCTTTTTCTTACGAAAAGCGACCTCGTGGATGCAAAAACGGTCAAAACAAAACTCGCGGCGCTTAAAAAATTGAATCCGAACGCCATTGCGATCTCGATCCATGATCCGGAAAGCGTGAAAAAGATGGAAAAAATGCTGAATAAAATTAAGGACGAGAAATGACCGTGCTAAGCGCGGTCATCCGGAATCCATAACACCATAGATCCTGGCCGGAGTTTACCTCGTGCCGCGACACGGGGCTGTGGTGAAATAGAAATTTATAATTATGCCAACCAACGACGTCATCATCCGCTTCAATAACGTTTCCTTCGAATATGACCGGAGACCGATCCTCCACGAGGCGGATTTTTCGGTGCGCGAGGGGTCGAAAATCACGCTCATGGGCCAGAACGGCGCGGGCAAGACCACGATCTTCGCGCTCATCACTGGTGCGCTCCGGTCCGAGTACGGCGAGATCCACATAGGGAAAGGGCTCACCATGGCAACCGCGCGGCAGGTCATCCCGCGGGACGAGATCGGCTTCACGGTGAAAGAATTCTTCGAGAAAGCGTTCAAAGAAAAGATCTACGATCTGGAACCGCGCATCGGGAAAGTACTCGATGTGGTGCATTTGAACGTCCCGCAGACGAGGATCATCAAAGCCCTCTCGGGCGGTCAACAGGCGCGGCTCTTGCTCGCGCAGGCCTTGATCCAAAATCCCGACATTCTCCTCCTCGACGAACCCACGAACAACCTTGATAAACAGGGCATTGCTCATCTCACGCAATTTCTTAAAGACTACGAGAAAACCTGTATTGTAATCTCGCACGACGCCGATTTTTTGAACTCGTTCACGCATGGCGTGCTCTATCTCGACGTTTTCACGCACAAAGTGGAGCAATACACCGGCGATTATTTCGATGTCGTGCGCGAAATCCAGGCGCGCCTCGAACGCGAGCGGGCAAAGAATGCGCGCCTTGAAAAAGACATTCAGCATCGCAAGGATCAAGCGAATTTTTTTGCGCAGAAAGGCGGCCACATGCGCGACGTCGCGCGAAAGATGAAGGAGAAAATCGAGGAGCTCGAGGGCGATGTCGTAGAGGTCCGACAGGAAGACAGGACGATCCGAAATTTCGCGATCCCCTGCCAGGAAGATCTGAGCGGCCGAATTCTCGAGCTCAATTCCATTTCCATCATGAACCTTACGACCCACAAGCCCGTCGTGAAAAAAGTGGCCGTGGCTCTGAAGAAAAAAGAGCGGCTGCTTCTCGCCGGGCCGAATGGCATCGGCAAAACCACGCTTCTCGAAACGCTCGCAACGGGACACGCGAAGGGAGAGCACGTGACGCCGGGCGTCCGCATCGGCTACTATCGCCAGGATTTTTCGACACTCGATTTCAATGAAACCGTTTACCGCACGCTCGCTGACGCGATGCGCGACGGCACGGAACAGGAACTCCGCTCCTGCGCAGCTGGATTTTTGCTCGACGCCGATATTCTAAAAACACGGATCGGCTCGCTCTCCGAAGGCCAGAAAGGACTCGTCGCATTCGCGAAGCTCGTTCTCGAGCGGCCGGGACTCCTCATCTTCGACGAGCCCACGAACCACATCAACTTCCGCCACATTCCCGTGATCGCGAAAGCGCTCGACCGCTACGAAGGCGCGATGGTGCTCGTGAGCCACGTCCCGGATTTCGTGAAACAGATCAGGATCGACCAGGTGCTCGACCTCGAAGCGCTGTAGAATTACCTTCAGTTTCGAGCTTCTTTCTCGATCTCCAAAAGCCGGTTATATTTGGCAATCCGTTCGCCTCTCGCGGGCGCGCCGAGCTTCAGACCTTCGGCTCCAACACCATACGCGAAATCGGCGATGAAATCATCGTTCGTCTCCCCTGACCGATGCGAGCAAACGACCGCCCAACCGTATTTCCGCGCCGCGCGCACGGCATCAAGCGACTCGGTCACGGTGCCGATTTGGTTCGGTTTTATAATGACGGCGTTCACGCTCGTTTCCGCATGCGCCCGCTCCATGCGGCGCACGTTCGTGGTCGTAAGATCATCGCCCGCAATCCACATCTTTTTTCCGAAGTGCATAGTGAACGCCGCGAAGCTCAGAAAATCTTCCTCGCCGAACGGATCTTCGAGGTAGATGAGCCCGTAGCGCTTCAGGATCTTTTCGTAGACCGTTTCGAGTTCGCGATCCTTCATTTTTTTCACGTCCGTCGCGGCCGCGTCCATGCCAAAATCGATTTTCTTCGAAAGCTTTAATTTTTTCGCCGCAGCGCGGAGCAAATGGAACGGCTCGGCGTTGTCCTTAAAGTTCGGTGCGTAGCCGCCCTCGTCGCCCAGGTTCGCCGCGCTCTTCCCTTTCACGCGCCGGAGCATCAAGCCGAGCTCGCGGTAGACCGCAACGCCCGCATCCACCGATTCTTTGATCGTGCGGCAATTCGGAATCACGAGATATTCCTGAAAGTCGAGATTATTGCCGGCATGCAGTCCCCCGTTCACCATGTTTATAAAAAGCCGGGGGTGCGCGGAGCGCCTGACCGGAAGCCCGTAGACGTTCCGGACGTGCTGCCAAAGCGGAAGTTTCTTCGTGAGCGCCCATGCTTTGAGAAACGCGATTGATGACGCGAGCATCGCGTTCGCCCCGAGCTTCGATTTCATGGGCGTGCCATCCAAATCGTGCAAAAACAGATCAAACGCGTATTGGTTCTTGAATGCCGTCCGCCGCGTTTTGGACGCGATCAGATTATTCACGGAACGCACGGCTTTCTCGGCGGGCAGTGCGCGCGCTTCGGACGAACCCGTACTCTTTCCCTGCGGCACCGATGCCGTCGCGCGTACGCCGTCTGCGAGCGTAAGCGCCGCTTCAACCGTCCATTGTCCGCGAGAATCAAGGATAGGGCGGGCGATGAGCGATCTTATTTTCATATTTTTATTTGACTGTATTGATCGGCTTTCCGTTCGCGAAAGCGACGATATTGTCTATTGTCGTGTCGAAAATGCGGTAGGCGGCTTCTTTGGTATTGAACGCGTTGTGCGGCGTGACGATCACGTTCGGCAGGGCTATGATCTCGCGGACCGCGCTCATATCCCCGGCTTCCATCGCCGCTTCTTCTTCGAGCACGTCGATTCCCGCGCCGCCGAGCCGGCCGCTCTTCAAGCCGGAAACCCATGCCGCGGTTTCCACGACCGCGCCGCGGGCGGTATTCACGAGATACGCGCCTTTTTTTACGAGACCGATGTTCTCCGAATTAATAAGGTGATGCGTCGAGGGCAAGTACGGGCAGTGAATCGTAATGACATCGCTCTGCGCCAAAAGCTCTTCGAGCGAAACGTACGGAAAATCCATTTCTTTCGCGAAGGCATCGTCATGATACACGTCGTAAGCGATCACTTTCATCGCAAATCCTTTCGCCATGCGCACGGCATGCTTGCCGATGCGGCCGGTACCGATGACGCCGATCGTTTTTCCGGCAAGATCGAATCCCTGCAGTCCGTTCGTCGAAAATTTCCCGTCACGCACCACGGTGCGGGCTTCGCATACCTTCCGCGAGAGCGCGAGGATCAGGGCAAATGCGAATTCGGCGACAGTATTCTCGCCGTAGGCCGGAACGGACGAAACCGCGATCCCTTTCGCAGCCGCCGTTTTGAAGTCGATATGATCGAAGCCCGTCGAGAGCGTCGCGATGCATTTCAGATTCGGCAGAGCCGCGATTGTCGCCGCGTTCACCTTCGAATCCATAAAAATGCCGGCGATGTCGAAATCTTTCGCCAAAGGAATATGGTTTTGATCGAGCGTTCCGTCCGCAAAACCCGCCTCGACACCGGCATCTTTCAATTTCGGATTCGAAGCTATATATCGTCTCGCATCCTCTCCCCAGTGCGACGCGAAATTAAAAAAGATCGCTTTATGTGCCATATTGCTTAATAATAACCGACTTTCCGAAAATGCACGATACTATTATTGCACCTCAAGAATACGATACTCTTTTGGACCGTTCCCGGCTTTGAGTAAAATAATATCACCCTGCACATGATTCAAAAGCGCCGCGCCGAGGGGCGACTCGTATGAAATGCGGCCCTTTGAAGGATCGGTTTCGTGCGGACCGAGAATTTCGAACGTTTTTTTCGCGCCATCGGTTTCGAGTACGACAAGCGACCCGATCCGCACCTTGCCCGAAGCGCCGAAGCCGGACTTGATGATTGCCGCCCGCTTGATCTGGTCCTCGATCTCCAAAATCTGCCACTTCGTGCGTCGAAGCGCTCCTTTCGCGGTCTTGTATTCGTCGTTCTCCGACCGGTCGCCGTACGCCGCCGTCCTCGCCGTTTCCTCGATACGGCCGGGCAAGGCGCGCTTCAAACGCGCGAGCTTTTCGCGAAGTCGCCGCAATCCTTCTTCCGTGATGTGGAACGGCTCATACGCTTTGTCGCGCAGTTCATCGGACATGCGCTTCGACATTGATGGCATTTTTCGATAGTAATATGAAAACGACCGCGTTGCGGAGGTCGTTTTCATTTTCACAAAGTGTCTTTTGTTGTCTTTGGGCGGCTAATAAGCTAACGAGCCAAAGAGCTAACGAGCCAAATTACTGTCCCGTCGCGCTTACTTCGCAATTCGAGAACGTGGTCGTGCCGTTTTCCTGTATGAACGCGCCGCTCCCCTTGCTCCAGAAAATGAACGACTCATCCGTATTCGCGTAACGGATGCCGTCGGCCGAGATTGTCTGCGAAAGCGTCATATTGCGGCCGTCGCTCAGGGAAAGCACTGCACTGCCGTTGGGCTGGGGCGGCTCATTCGGTACGGCCGCCACTCTTGGCCCCTGGTACAGCGCCGCGGTAATCGTTTTCCCGTCGTCGCACGAATAGGTGACATTGTTCACGAGCGTTTGGTCGGCCGGCACCGACGCGGCGGGTTGCGTTGACGACTGTGTCGGCGCTATGGCTTTCGGCCGCGGCCAAGCGAAGAAAATTGCGATTGCGAGCAGCACTATTATTATGAGCGTCGCGAGCAAGTGTTTCTTCTTCATACTTTGCATGATACCACATTACCGGCGAAAAACAAGGAAAATGCAATGCGAAATCTGCTACAATGAAACATATATGAAACCCAACGATTTTTGGAAACTTCTCATCGCAATCGCGATAGCGGAACTCGCGGGCATCGTGGGCTCGCTTTTCACCCTCTCCGCCATTACCGGCTGGTACGCCGTACTCGTGAAGCCGGCATTCAACCCTCCGAGTTTTGTTTTCGGTCCCGTTTGGTCGATGCTCTATTTTTTAATGGGCATCGCGGCGTTTCTCGTGTGGCGCAAAGGCTGGGAACGGAAAGAAGTGAAGATCGCCCTCGCCGCATTCGCCACGCAGCTCGTTCTGAACGCGTTTTGGTCGATCATTTTTTTCGGTTTGCACAATCCCCTCGCAGCTTTCATAGACATTGTTCTGCTCTGGCTTGCAGTCATTTGGACTATCGTCGTTTTCTATAAACTTTCGCGCGCGGCTGCCTATCTGCTCCTGCCCTACATCCTTTGGATCAGCTTCGCCGCATATTTGAACTTCGCGATATGGAGACTGAACTGACGAAAACCGGAGCGGCCGAAGCGTCTGGCGAACCGCCGAAAAAAAACCGTAATGTTTTTTACGTCGGCCTCCTGAGCTTTTTCGGCGGCATCAGCCAGGATACTTTTTCGCCGATCCTGCCGATCTACTACACCACCGTCCTCGGATTCGACAAAACGTTCGTCGGCGTCGCCGAAGGCCTCGTGACCGCGAGCAGTTATGTCTTTTCGGTCGTCTCCGGGCTAGTTTCCGACAAGTTCAAAAAACAGAAACCGATCATCTTTATCGGTTATTTTTTTTCGATGGTGAGCAGGCCGCTGCTCGCATTTTTCACGTCGAGCCCGGCGGTCTTGGGTCTTCGCTTCATGGACGGCACAGGCAAAGGCATCAAGGATCCGCCGAAAGACGTCCTGATTGCCGGCTCCGCAAAAAAAGAGGTGCGCGGAAAAAGCTTCGGCATTGCGCGGATGCTCGATACGCTCGGCTCGGTCGCCGGGCCGCTCATTCTTTTCGGGCTCTTGTATTTTCTGAACGGCAGTGCGTCACTCTACCACTATATTCTGCTCTTCACCGCAGTTCCGCTCGTGATCACGCTCGCGATACTCGTCACGAAAATAAAAGAGGTGGAACACACGGCACCCGCCGCAGGAGCCGCCGCGGCGCCGACAAACGCTCCGCTCCCCGCGACGTTTTTTCTTTTTCTCGGTATCGTCATCCTTTTCACGCTCGGGAATTCGTCGGACGCATTCCTCATCCTCCGCGCAAAAAGCCTGGGCGTCACGCTCCTCGAAATCCCGCTCGTGATCGCGCTTTTCAATTTTATCTACGCGATGTTCGCGGTTCCCCTGGGATCGCTCTCCGACCGGATCGGCCGCATCCCCACGATGCTCATCGGCTGGGCCGCGTACGCGCTTGTCTATCTCGGCTTCGCGCTTGCCTCGCACGCATATCTCATCTGGCTGCTCTACGGCTCGTACGGCATTTATTACGCGGCGAATCTCGGCGTCGCGAAAGCGTTCCTCGCGGACATCGTGGGCCCGGGCAACCGCGGCAAAGCGTTCGGCATCTACGGCACGGCGGTGGGCCTGGCCACGCTCCCCGCAAGTTTCTTCGCCGGATTCCTCTGGGACAAGTTCGGCCCGCAATATCCTTTTTACTTCGGAGCAGCCATGGCCGCTATCGCCGCGATAGTCCTGCTCGCTTTTTCAAAGAAGCTGTCTGAAAAGTAGACGTGCGGATATCGCGAGGGATTTTCGAGAGAAAAACGTGAACTTTTCTGAAGGAATACCCCCGAGGGTACTTCAAGGAAAAGTTCGCGTTTTTACAGCCGAAAATAACCGCGAGAGCCGGATGGCTACTTTTCAGACAGCTTCTTAGCGCCTATCGCGGGAGAAAAACTCCTAACAGTATTATCCTTCGTCGCAACCACGCAAAACCTCGCCCATAGACGGGGTTTTGCATTTCACGATTTTTTGTTATCCCGGAAAATCACTTCGCGACGATCGTTCTGAGCCATGCCCCCCCCGTCATCCCGGAAAATCGCCCGCAGGCGATTTATCCGGGATCCATACTTATTGAAATAATATAGGAAATCGTATCCCGTCTCCGCCGACGAAACTATCCCGACGCCACCAGGAAATTCTGGACGATTCCGGCTATCATCACCGCCCAGAAAAGGGCGATGGCCAAAAACGCCCACTTGCGAGTGCGCCAGCTGAATGCTTCCTTAAAACTCGCGGGTTCGCTTTCTCCGCGATCCACGAACGGGATCACGAGAAGCGATCCGAGCATCAATATCATTGCGGTGATCGTCCCCCAGATGTCCGGGTCGATTCCCGATTGCGCGGCAAGTTCGTTCATTCCTTTCGTCCATCCGATCGGCAGGGTCGGCTTGAAACCCAGCCCGCCGGCATCATCGCTCGTTTGATACAAAGGCGACGACGGCAAAAGCTGCGGTGAAGTGCCGGCGCTCCGCCCGACGAAAACAGCGAGCAAAAGCACGGCGCCGGTCATGAGGCCCGCGTATGCAAACCACAGTTTGACGTGGCTCGTGAACGGCACTTTGTTTCCGCTCGGTTTTTTCCAAAACGGAAGCGAAATCCCCTTCATCCTGATCAGATAAAAATGCAGGCCGACGAAAAGAATGATAAAGAACGGCAGGATGGCGATGTGCATCGCGTACAACTGCACGAGCTTCGTGGTTGCCGTCGCCGGAGCAAGAAGATCGGAAAAATTATAATGGAGCACGTTATTCAAGTGCACCAATTGCAAAAATTCTGAAATATTCCATGGCACCGCGAATCCGACCTCATCCCAGTGAAGCGCTTCGCCCGTAAGATAGGTAGCGAACACAAGCGCGGCGAGGATGACGCCCACGAACCACAGCACCTTCTTTTGATTCCGATACGCCGCACTCACGAAGACGCGCATGAGATGCGCCATGACGAGTCCGTAAATGAGGAACGAATTGAAATAATGGAAGCTGAGCACGATCCCCCAAAAACGGGAGTTGAGCATCTGGCTTACGACGCCGAACGCAAGCGCGGCATCGGGGATGTATTTCAGGGTCAGAATAATGCCGCTCAAGCCCTGCAGCGCGAGCGAAATCGCGAGCACGCCGCCCAGGGAATACCAGAAATTATTCGTCTCTTCGGGAACGTAATACTCGCCGATGAGCGGCGCAAGCGCGAGCTGGTTCTTGAACCACGCCGATAGTCCCCGCTTTCCCGCGTCCGCCTGCGCTCCTAAGGACTGTTCCATAAGTTCATTCTATCACGCGGCTCTCGGCTTAACAGTGCATAAGTCACCGTCCGCGGCTGCGCCAAAACGCCGGATAACGAAAGGACAAATGGAAGAATCGCGGCCGAAAATGCGTTATACTGAAGCCTATGAACCTCCATCCGGCCTTCGTGCATCTTCCCATCGGCCTTCTCACGCTCTACGTGCTTTTCGAAGTCGTGCCGTTCGGCCGGTGGTACCCGCGGGCGGCGTGGGAAGACATCAAATTTTTTCTCGTTGCCGTGGGCGGGCTCGGCCTCCTCGCCGCGCTCGCGACGGGCCAGCTCGCGGAGAGCTCCACCATGGCGCGCGCGGCGCGAAACGTCCTCCGTCTGCACAAAAATTTCGCGGGGCTTTCGACCGCGATCTTCGGCATTCTCGCCGCCGCTTATCTCATCCGCTGGATCTTCGAAAAGCACGCCGATCTTCTCGGCCCGTTTGCGGCGGATTTTTCATTCGTGAGAGACGCCGCGAACGTTGTCCTCAAGCGCCGGATCGCCGTTCCCATGGCGCTCGCGGGATTCATCGCACTCTCGATCACGGGTGCCCTGGGCGGCATCATCGTCTACGGCCAAAACGTCGACTTCATGACAAAGTTCGTCTATTCGCTCTTCTTCCACTAAGGCGGAAAGGGGGAAACGCCACCCACCGATTTATTTTCTCTTCATCTCTTTCTCCCTCTTAGCTATAGCAACAGTGGTTTTGACCACCGTGTCGGGGTTGAGGGACATGCTCTCAATCCCCTTTCCCACTAGAAATTCGGCGAAGTCGGGGTAGTCCGACGGGCCCTGGCCGCAGATGCCGATATATTTCTTGCGCGCTTTGCACTTCGCGATGATCTCGGCGATCAAGCGCTCCACGGCGGGATTTTTTTCATTCGCGATTTTTGTCACGATCCCGGAATCGCGGTCGAGGCCCATCGTGAGCTGGGTTAAGTCGTTACTGCCTATGGACATGCCGTCGAAGATATCGAGGAAGGCGTCCGCGGAGAGCACATTCGAAGGGATCTCGCACATCACATAGATCGGGGTCGTTATTTTGCCTTTCGCGCTTTTGCCGCGCAAAGCGTACTTCGTATACAGCCCGGCCTCGGCCATCGTTTCCTGTACTTTCATTCCCTCTTCGACGGTCCGGCAGAACGGCACCATCGGGATCACGTTCGTAAGCCCCATTTCCTCGCGCACTTTTTTCACGGCCGCGGCTTCGAGCATGAACGCCGGCTTGAACTTCGGGTCGTAGTAGCGCGAAGCGCCGCGCCAGCCGATCATCGGATTTTCTTCCTTCGGCTCATAGTTCTCACCGCCGAGAAGCGTGCGGTATTCGTTCGTCTTGAAGTCCGAGAAGCGCACGATCACCTTATGCGGGAAAAACGCTGCGCCGATCTTCGCGATGCCGAACGCGAGGTTCTCTATATAGTAGCGCTTCGGATCCTTCCAGCCGCGCATTTTCTCCATAATTGCTTTGCGCACGCCGGGCTTCTGCTTCGAGAGATTCAAAAGCGCCATCGGGTGCAAACCCATCCTCGATGCGATGATGAATTCCTCGCGCGCGAGGCCGACGCCCTGATTCGGCAGGAACGAAATCGCAAACGCGCTATCGGGAATCGCGACATTTACCATCACCTTCGTCCTCGTCTTCGGAATCTTTTTCAGGTCATGCTCCACGACTTTGAATTTCAGCGCGCCGCGATAAATGGTCCCGGCGCTGCCGGTCGTGTCTACGGTTATCATATCGCCCGTTTTCATCGTCTTTGTCGCAATCTCCGTGCCCACGACCGCAGGAATGCCAAGCTCGCGCGAGACGATTGCGGCGTGCGACGTGCGACCGCCTTTGTCGGTCACGATCGCCGAAGCCATCTTCATGATTGGCTCCCAGTCGGGGTCCGTCATCGTGGTCACGAGCACTTCGCCTTTCTTGAAATCGCGGATGTGCTTCGCGTCGAAGATAATGCGCGCTTTGCCGCTCGCGATCTTCGAACCCACGGCCGCGCCGGCCGCAAGTACGCGT
>DATLTV010000093.1:0-10295 GCA_035533375.1 Minisyncoccota bacterium | reverse complement strand
GGCGGCGGTTTCGTGCCCCTGATCGGCATTGTTAAAGTTCCTACGCCGCTCGCACTACCCGCAGGACCAGGATCGATCACCTATAACTACACCGTCTGGAACGTGGGAGGGAATCAGCCGCTCACCAATGTGACGGTCGCTGATGACAAATGCAGTCCGGTGGTATTGGTCTCGGGTGATACGAACGGCAATAGACGACTTGATGCTGGTGAAAACTGGCATTATGCCTGCACGGCAACTCTCTCGGCGACCGAGATGAATACCGCGATTGCGACCGGCCATACCGGTAACCAGATCGCGATTGCCACCGCCATCGCCACCGTCGTTGTCGGAGGGACGCCCATACCGGGATTCCCGAATACGGGCATTGCTCCCGCAGGACTCATCGCCCCACTCATCAATATCGTGAAAGTGCCGAGTCGGTTGACCCCGTTGCCCCCGGGAGGCGGCGAAGTCACATATACCTATACGGTAACGAATCCGGGCGTGGTTCCCATGAGCAACGTGATCGTTCTTGACGACACCTGCGGTCCGATTTCCGGTCCGTTCGGCGTCACGAACACCAATGGCCTTCTGAACCCCGGCGACACATGGGTGTATGCCTGTGCAACAAACGTTCCTGTTTCAACCAGGAACATAGCGACCGTCGAAGGCAACGGAAATAGAATTACCGCCTTGGGCTATGCTTTTGCCACCGTCCTCGTGGAAGCTCCCGCGCTTCCCAATACAGGCTCTGTTCCCATCCAGCAGGTGCAGGCTCAGCAAGGCAACAGGGGTAGCAATGTCACCACGCTCCAGCAATTTCTGATTGCTCAAAATGAGGGCCACGCCGCTCAGACCTTGGCCGATGTTGGCGCGACCGGTTACTTTGGACCTCTCACCCGCGCGGCATTGGTTGAATTTCAGACGAATGCGGGGATTAGTCCGGCACTCGGAAATTTTGGACCGATAACGCGCGCCTATGTGTCTGCGCATTATCGATAGTTATTGTGTCCGTCCCACGCGGGGCATCAAACCCGAAAAATAGTATCGTTCGCGCATAGTCCACGTCGGTGAAAAATTCAAAAAGTTGCGTCTTGACTGACTCAAAAAAAGTCAGCATTGACGCACCGCGATAGGTCTCACTAACGTGTGCCCTCGCTAGGAATCGGACCTAGACCTACTGGTTCGAAGCCAGTTATGATATCCATTTCACCACGAGGGCGGTTTCCTATATCCTACAGCTTTCTCTATTTATCTCAACTTTATCTCCATCTTATCTCCATCCAATTTTCGATAAGAGAGAAGATTGAGATAAGGTAGATATGAAGTGGAGATATATCGTGTTTTGCGATAATCTATATTCATGATCACCCTCTTGGTTTTCCAGCTCGCCGTTCTTCTCTTTTCCGTGATCCTGCACGAGATCTCGCACGGGTACGTGGCGGAGTATCTCGGCGATCCCACGGCGCGGAATGCCGGGCGGCTGACGCTGAATCCCATAAGCCACCTCGATCCGGTCGGATCGCTCCTCGTGCCGATCGGATTATGGCTTTTGACGGGCGGCCAATTCGTTTTCGGCTGGGCGAAGCCCGTGCCGTACAATCCGATGAATCTGCGCGACCCGGTCGCGGGCGCCGCGAAGATCGCGGCGGCCGGCCCGCTCGTGAATCTCGGGCTTGCGCTCGTCTTCGGCACGCTCCTACGTCTGCTCGCCGTCGTAAGTTCCGCGCCCCCGCTTCTCGGCGAGATGTTCGCGCTCGTCGTCTACCTGAATATCCTCCTCGCGATCTTCAATCTCGTACCCATCCCGCCTCTCGACGGCTCGAAAGTGCTCTTTGCCGTGCTTCCGAAAAATGAGATCGGATTCCGGATCATGCAGACGCTCGAACGCTACGGCATGGTGCTCGTTCTGCTCTTCGTTTTTTTCGGATTCAACCTGATCATACCGCTCATCAATGTTCTCTTCGCACTGATCACGGGCCAGCCGGCGGGGTTTTAGAACCCATATGCGCCATCCCGGAGTCTCGTTCGCGATTCCGGGATGACAGAAGAAGCACGGATCCCTCTCTCCTATAAGGAAAAACCGGAGTGTTTGACATATAAACCGCTTTGTGCTAAGATATCCGCGCATACTGGTTTTTTGCGAGTAGAGCCTGCCGGGAAACCTTTTTTCGAAGCAACATGGCGAGAGGTTCGAGCGAGAAGCGCGAATCGCGGCGAAGGTGTAGCCTTGCGCTACTCCGAGACGGGATTCGCGATTCGCAGCCGAACCTATTGCCGTGCTTGCCGAAAAGGGGGTTTCCCGGCAAGCTCCTGTTCGAAGCCCCGGCGAATTCATCTAAAGTTAATTTAATTTAAATAAGGTTAAGCGCATAACGAGGCAGGCGCGAAGGAACTATTTCAAATTCCGCGACCGTTTCGGGCAAATCATCAATAATAATTAACGAAATTCAAGTATTTATCATGAGGGCATTAATCGTCGAAGACCAGGAAAAATTGGCGCAATCGATAAAGATCGGCCTCGAGAAGGAAGGGTACGCCGCGGACTACGTGCTTGACGGCGATGCGGCAGAACGGCGCCTGTCGATGAACCACAAGGAATACGATGTCGCGATCCTTGACCTCACGCTTCCCAAAAAAAGCGGTAGCGAGGTTTGCAGGGAGATTCGCGCGAAGGGGATTACGACTCCCGTGATTGTCCTTACGGGTAAAGGCGAGCTCGAGAATAAAGTGGAGCTCCTGAACGTTGGCGCGGATGATTATCTCACGAAGCCGTTTGCGTTCGAAGAATTACTCGCGCGCATCAAAGCGCTTCTGCGCCGCCCCACGCAATCTCTCCCGGTGGAACTGAAGATCGGCGACTTGTCGCTGAACACCGTAACGCGCCGCGTCGTCCGGAGTGGCAGAGAAGTCCCGTCGCTCACACTCAAAGAGTTCGCTCTGCTCGAATATTTGATGCGGAATGCGAATCGCGTCCTGAACCGCGAGCAGATTTACGATCACATCTGGGATTTCGCGGCGAATTCGTTCAGTAACGTCGTGGACGTGCACATCAAGAACCTTCGCGAAAAGATCGACAGCGGCCATTCGCGGAAACTGCTCGAGACCGTCCGCGGCGTGGGATATATTATTAAGGCATAACCGGCATCCGGCCGCCGCGCTTTAACCGCGTTTTCATATCGCATCGTTATACTGCCTTGAGAACAGGGAAAAAAGTAAAAGTTCGATGACAAAACGCGCCGCACCTAGCCTGTATATATTGTAAGGCGCCTGCGGCGCGTTTTGTCATTGGAACCCGTCTCGAAAGCCCCGCTATCCATTGACCGTAGGACACAACCGACATTCCGAATGGGTTCCAAGCATGCCCATAAAAAGCGTCTTCATGAAAGTTTCATGGAGCCGGGTTTAGATTTAACGCATATGTCTTTGGCCCACAAAACACAGGAAAGGAAACGCGAGGCGGCAAATAGGAACGGCGGGAAGCCGCTCCGCGGCATTGACGCGGAAGCACGCCTGCGCAGGATGCTTCGGACGAGCGCCGATCGTTTGTGTGATGCGCAGGAGATCGCGCATCTGGGTTTTTGGGAATTGAATTTCGATACGGGTGAGGGAAGTATTTCCGAAGAAGTGGTCCGCATGCTCGGTCTGCATCCGGTGCGCGATACGTTCACCTACGAAAAATATCTTACGCACGTCGCTCCGAACGATCTGCCGCAGGTCAAAAAAATCGTCGGTGGAGCGTTTTCCGCGCGGAAACCGTTCGAGATCGAACATTGTATCGTGCGGGAAAAAGACGGCGATCTGCGTACCGTTTTCGTGGTCGGCAAAATCATAAAGAACCGTGAAGGGCGGCCCGTACGGTTCCGCGGCATTATCCAGGACATCACGAAACAGCACAAGATCCGGGAAGAATTTGCCGAATATGCGCAAGCGCTCGAAGGCATTGTGGGCGAAAGGACGTCCGCGCTTGAAACGGCGGCGACGATTTTGGAGCAGGAAAAAGCGCGGGCGGAAGCCATTCTCGAAGACATCGGCGACGGAATGATCTTTACGAATAAAAAAGGGGTGATCGAGCTCGCGAATCGGCGTGCGGCGGACCTGCTCGGGCGGAAACAGGAAGAGCTTATCGGCCACCCGCAATACGAGACGATCGAGATGCAGGACGAGGAGGGCATCGCGCTCTCATGGCCCGAGCGGCCGATGTTCGCGGTCCTTACCGGCGGAAAACGCGTGTCGACCGATCCGTCCATGCCCGTCCGTTATTACGTCCGCAAGGACAAATCAAGATTTCCCGTGGCGTTCACGAATACGCCCGTATTTTTGCACGGCGAATTGATCGGCGCGATTGAAGTGTTCCGCGACGTGACGCGGGGAAAAGCGGTCGACCGGGCGAAATCGGAATTCGTTTCGCTCGCTTCGCACCAATTGCGGACGCCGCTTTCGATCATCAGTATGTACGCGGAACTCCTGAAACGGATGGATGTCACGAATTTCGCCTGGGAGGATCAGCGGCTGTACGTGAACGAGATCGGCGAGGCCGTCGGGCGTATGGCGGAGCTCATCAACAATTTTTTGAACGTCTCCCGCATCGATACGCAAACGCTCTCGGTTGAGATCGAGGAAGTGGACATCGGCAAGATCGCGGAGCAGGTGCTTAAAGAGCTCGCGCCAAAGGTGAAAGCGAAAAAGCTTTCGCTCGAAACCGATTACGCAAAACGGTTGTCGCTGCTTTCGACGGACAAGCAGCTTATCCAGATCGTATTGCAGAACCTTCTCTCCAACGCCATCAAATATACGCCGCCAAAAGGAAAGATCGGTCTTGCCATCGCGCGCCGTCCGGACACGATCATCATCACGGTCACGGATACGGGCTGCGGCATTTCCGAACACCAGCAGACGGAGATCTTCAAGAAATTGTTCCGTGCCGACAATGTGAAGGCGATCGAATCCGAAGGCACCGGCCTTGGCCTGTATATCGCGAAGTCCATCGTCCTGCGACTTGGCGGCGAGATCTCCTTTGAATCAAGGGAGAATAAGGGAACTGTTTTCCGGGTGGAATTGCCGACAGGAGAAAAGCAAATAAGAGAGAGAGAGAGAGAGACGAAAAACATAAGCTTCAATGAGTAAACTATATGACCAAAACACCGAAGAGAGTAAAGAGAGTATTGATCGTCGAGGATGAACCTTCGATCATGCGTGCACTCGCGACGGTGTTCGTCCGCGAGGGTTTCGAAGCCACGACGGCGGGAGATGGCGAGGAAGGGCTTGCCGCCGCGCTCCGCGACCGCCCCGATCTCATCATCCTTGATATTGTCATGCCTCGCATGGATGGCATGGAGATGCTCACGCGCATTCGCCGCGACGGCGGCGCTTGGGGAAAAAGCGTGAAAGCGATCGTCTATTCGAATTTAAGCTATAATGAAAAACACGGAGAAGCCGCGGGCGTCGGCGTAAAAGATTTTCTCGTGAAAGCGGATACGTCGCTCGCGGAGGTAGTGAGAATTGCGAAAGAAACGTTATAATAAGGAGGAATCGCGATTTTTCCGCGCCACCTTAGCTCAGCGGTAGAGCAACTCTTTTGTAAAGAGTGGGTCCCCGGTTCAAATCCGGGAGGTGGCTCAGATCACAAAAAAGACTGTTCATGCGGGCAGTCTTTTTTGTGATTTTGGCGATCTTCCGGATTTGAACGAGGGGATGGGTCGGAAGGGGCAGTCCGCCCCTTCCGTGTCGGAGAGTCTTGAGCACCGAGGGTGCTCAAAGCGCAGTCCCGCTAAAAGCGGGACGAGCAGTGAAATATCCGGGAGCTCTCGCGGCCCTTTGAGTGAAACGATTTAGGGCCGCGTAGCCCTGAGCGAAGCCGAGTCTGACTCGGCGAAGCGAAGGAGTGGCTCCGATTACCGAAAGAGAAAAATATGCTATAATACCTCCATGCCGAAAGACAAGGATTTTCGTACCAAGGATCTTTTCGGTACGCCGGAAAGAACGCATTACGACAGCGAGGGAAATCTCGTGGACGATGAAGGCAATGTGTATGCCGCTGACGGGAAGACGGTGATCGGCGGTTTGCCGGATGCCTATCTTTTGAAGGCGCGGGAAACGGTGGCGAAAAGCCACCCGGGAAATTCTCCTGAGGCGCGCGAACTCATCGCACGGGATCTGGCGAATAATGAACGAAGAAAAGCGGAGCGGACGAACGGAAAAAGAAAAGCTTTATGAAAAATATCGAAAATCTGAACGAACTCGAGGTTGAAGCCCGGCGGCTGGCCGGGCGGCTTTGAAATAGAAGCCAAAAAAGCGGAGGCGGGGAAATTGGAGAACGAGATGGCCACGCCCGATTTTTGGCAGCACCGGCAGACGGCCGATCAAAAGATCAAGGCACTCGGGGAATTGAACGACCTGGTGCACAAATACGAAGAGGTCGAACAAGGGATCGCGGCGCTCAAAACCGATTTCGACGAAAATAAATTTTTTGCGCTGAAAAAGAAATTCCGGGAGCTTGAACTCACGACGCTTTTCGGGGGCAAATACGACGCGCAGGCGGCGGTGCTTTCGGTCTACCCGGGCGCGGGCGGGGACGATGCCGAGGATTGGGCGCGGATGCTCGCCGAAATGTATGAAAATTATGCGAAACTGCGCGGATGGAAAGTGCGCATGATCGACGACAATCCTCGCTCGCGGACATTCGAAATAAAAGGAAGCCATGCCTATGGTTACCTCAAGCATGAATCGGGCGTGCATCGCCTTGTGCGCATATCGCCCTTTTCGTCAAAACAGCTTCGCCATACTTCTTTCGCGCTCGTCGAGATCGTGCCCGACCTGCCGGCGCTCGAAGAATCGAAACTGCAGATACCCGAAACCGATCTTAAGTTCGAATTCTCCCGCGCCGGCGGTCCCGGTGGCCAGAACGTGAACAAGGTGGAAACGGCGGTGCGCATCGTACATCTTCCGACGGGCCTCGCGGTCGCCTCGCGCGCCGAGCGTTCGCAGTTGCAAAACCGCGAGTATGCGCTGAAACTCCTCAAAGCGAAGATCTTCCAGCTTATGGAGAAAAACCAGGTGGCGGAGCTCGGCGGCTTGCGCGTCAAAGTGAAGCCGGAGTGGGCGAATCAGATCCGCTCATATTTCTTGCACCCATACCAGCTTGTGAAAGACCATCGCACCGAAGCGGAAACGAGCCAGGCCGAGAAGGTGCTCGCAGGCGACCTTGATGTCTTTATCGAAGCCGAGATAGAGAAATTGTAGCGGATTTGCCAGCTTCGGGGCGATCGGGGTAAAATAGATAGCATAATAGCCCTTCAATATGATCACCTTCCAATCCGTTTCGAAGCTGTACAATCGTGTTCCCGCGCTCGAGGAAGTCGATTTCGACATCAAGCCGGGGGAGTTCGTTTCCATGACGGGCAGGTCCGGCGCGGGAAAATCGACCGTTATCAAGCTTCTTATCGGAGAGGAAAAACCCTCGAAGGGCAGGGTATTTTTCAGCCAATATGAAGTGAATAAGCTCAAGGACCAAGACTTGCCTGCATTCCGGCGGCATATCGGCGTTATTTTTCAGGATTTCCGACTGCTTCCCACCAAAACCGCGTTCGAGAACATCGCTTTCGCCCTCGAGGTCGCCGGTCGGCCGCAGCGCGACATCACGGAACTCGTTCCGCAGGTTCTCGATATGGTGGGGCTTTCCGACAAGGCGAAAAATTTCCCTCATGAGCTCTCGGGCGGCGAACGGCAGCGGGTCGCGATCGCGCGCGCGATGATCCACCGGCCGGAAATCGTGATCGCGGACGAGCCGACGGGCAATCTCGATCCCTTGAACACCTACGAAATCATCAAGCTCCTCGAAAAGATCAACGAGCTCGGCACGACGATCGTTCTCGCGACGCACGACAAAGAGGTGATCAACGCGCTCGAAAAACGGGTGATTACGCTCGACCGGGGACGGATCATACGCGACGAGCAGAAAGGAAAATACATATTGGTATAATTCAAATCTTATATCTCAAATCTTAAATCTTAAAACTTTTAATGAATCAAGCGGCGTCAGTTTTGAATTTTGAGATTTGAGATATAAGATATAAAATAGATTTATGTTCACCGTCATTTCCCGAATCGTTCATTACGGTTTTAAAAATTTCTGGCGTAACGGCTGGCTTTCGACCGTCACGGTCGCGATCATGGTGCTCGCGCTCGTCGTGTTCAACGGACTCATCTTGTTTAAATACGTGGCGAATCAGGCGGTGGCATCGATCGAGAGCAAGATCGACCTGCCCGTGTTCTTCAATTCGACGGCGTCCGAAGACCAGATCCTCGCCGTACAGCAATCGCTCCAAAGCCTCTCCGAGGTGAAAAGCGTCCAATATGTTTCGCGCGATCAGGCGCTCGCGACCTTCGAGCAAGCCCATGCGAACGACACGATCGTAACCCAGGGGATCAGCGAGCTCACTTCGAATCCGCTCGATGCGTCTCTGAATATCACCGCGAACCGCCCCGACCAATACAACGACATCATCAGCTATCTGAACAATCCCGACATCAAGTCTCTGCTCGATCCGCAAGCCCCCGTGAGCGATCCGAAATACCAGGCAGTGATCAGCCGGCTGGACGGCATCATCAATAACGTGAATCTCGGCGGCTGGGTGCTCGCGGTCTTTTTGGCCCTTGTCGCGGGTCTCGTCGTCTTCAATACCATCCGGCTCGCTATCTATTCGAATCGCGATGAGATCGGTGTCATGCGCGTCGTCGGCGCTTCGAACAGTTTTGTGAGAGGGCCCTCGGTCGTCGAAGGCACGATCTCGGGCGTACTTGCCTCGGTGATCAGTCTTGCACTGGCCGCGCCTATAATCTATTTCGTTTCGCCGTATTTCGAAACGCTCATTCCCGGCCTCGGCCTGTTCCATTATTTTTACTCGCATATCGCCCTGCTTTTGCTTTACCAGCTGATTTTCGGCGTCGGCATAGGAATATTCTCGAGCTTTATCGCGGTACGCAGATACTTAAGGAACTAGCCCTCGCCCGTTTGTCGTCCCGCCGCAGCGGGAGGAACGAGATCTGTCCTTTTTGTCATCCCGGAAAATCGCCTTAGCGATTTGTCCGGGATCCATACCGTTAAAATCATTTTTCATTGTATGGATCCCGGCTCAAGGCCGGGATGACAATCACTCAAGTATGGCCCGGATATCACTCGCGATTCAGGGATGACAGAGGCGTCCGTTTTCCATATCTTTTCAGTTTTACGCAAACTTTGACAAATTTTGGCACTTGGCTTAGAATATCCCTACAACTTAAGAGCGATATACAATACCCCGAAAGGGGCGTTTTTGTTAGGAAATTCCTATATAAACAGCCATGCCAACACTAGCTATTTCTGCGTTATTTGCCGCTTTAAGTCTTTTCCCTCAATCGACCCTGGTAATGAAGTCCAACCAGCTATCCGGGGCGATTTTGGCTCCTTTTACGGCCGAAAATGGCTCTACCACTCCCGAGAGCAGGCCGGCCAAGAGCGTCTCTCTTATTGATACTCGGGAGGTCCGCATTACCGCTTATTCCTCGACTCCGGACCAGACCGACAGCACTCCGTTTATCACTGCATCGGGAGAAACAGTGAAAAACGGCATTATCGCAGCGAACTTCCTGCCGTTCGGCACCGAAATAGAGATTCCTTCGCTTTTCGGGGATAGGATATTCACCGTCGAGGACCGGATGAACCGCCGCGAACCGAATGGCGTGGACATCTGGATGCCTACGAGAGCGAAGGCGGTTATCTTCGGCGCTGTCAGGGCAAAAATAGTGGTGGTTGGCGGATCCGTCGGCGATATGCGGCTTGCGGAGAAATAATATCGATCCTTATTGCGAAGGGGGAGCGGCGTTCGCGGAACTCGAAACGGCGAGAACCGGTGCCGCGGAAGCGACGCGCGTGGCGCCGCTTTTTAGATTTTTGATCATCGCGGAAAGCTTGTTGAAGAGCGAATCCGGATCGAGGAGCGATACCCGGGCCTTTTCCCAGTCGAATGCCCCGCGTACGGATTTGCGCGTATCTTTTTCGCCGGCCGTAAGTGGCTCGTTTTCCATACCGATCTCGTCGCCGTAATAAATAATGGGCGACCCGGGCGCATCGAAAAGCATCCGGTATGCCGCGAGCGTTTTTTCCTTGTCGCCGCGGAACATCGTCGCGAGCCGGAGCGAGACGCCGTTGCTGAAGCGGTATTTCGCATCCGGATCGAAGTAATTCATTAGTTCGTCGCATTCCTCGGGAGCAAGCGAACCGAGGTGCATTTCGTCGTGGTGGCGGAGCATGGTCGCCCAGGCGCAATTTTTTG
>DATLTV010000092.1:0-2941 GCA_035533375.1 Minisyncoccota bacterium | reverse complement strand
GCATACCGCACGAGCGGGATCGCGCTATCGCCTGAAAGCAATAGTTCTCCTTCCGGCGTCGCTTCGAAGGTGACGAAGAGCGGATTATACTGCGCAAGCGTGGGCGCGCGCAGGGTGCCGGGAAACAATTCAGCAAAAATTCCTTTGTGTTTGAGCGCAAGCCGGCGCGCGAGGATGGCCGTGGGCGTCTCGAACGCCATCGAACCGATGTCCGCGCTGCCATACACGTTCAATGTATCGTTGCAGATCTGCTTTGCGCCCGCCCGCTTCACGAGATATTCGCGGAAGTGCTCGGTGAATGTTTCTGCGCCGGAGAGAAAACGAATGTGCAGCTTCTTCAGATCGACGCCGGCAAGCGGCGCTTCGTCCACGATGTCTTTCAAAAACGGCGGGTAGCCGAGAAGAATGGTTTGCGCGAAATGCGGCGCGAGCCCGCGAAGCGCTTTGAATATTTCCGGTTTATTGATGCCGGGCGTGAGGATGGAAACGGGATAGTTTCCCCGCTCCGCGGCCATTTTGAAGGATTCGTAATTCAGGACGCCCGCAATCCACACGCCCATGCCGAGGCAGACCATGACGAGCGTGGGGCCTTTGAACCCCTTGCCGTCGTTCGCGAGATGCATTTCGGCGATGAGCGAATATTCCCAATCAAGCCGTCGCGAACGTGGAAAATAGAACGGTTCGCCGGTCGAGCCCGAAGTTGCGGACCAGGTGAGAGACGTTCCGAGCGCGGGCTTCCGCATCACATTCGTGAGCGGATATCCGCGCAGATAGGTCTTTTTGCTCGTCGGCGGAACTTTTATAAAATCTTCCAATGTTTTTACTTTTGCCGGACGCACGCCGTTTTTCTTCAGAAAATCCTTATATGCGGGCACTTCACTCGCGGCACGATGAAAAAAAGTGAGAGCGTTCTTCTCCCGCTCCTTTTCCCAAAACGCGCTATTTTTCGTACGGATGTTCTTGATGATCCGGGCTGCCAGTTGATCGTCGTTCATCGGCATAAAGATACTAAAATTGTACCACGGGAATGGCGCGATTCCTGAAATGGCGCTACGCGGGCGTAAGCCACTTCCGATAGCGCGGAAGCTTGCCGCGCGCGGCATCGAGGTAGGCCGCGTGGAGCTTTGCGGTCACGGGACCGATGTCGCCATTGCCGATCTTTTTTCCGTTCACCATGCCGATGGGCGCAACCTCCGTCGCCGTGCCGGTAAAAAAAACTTCGTCCGCATTCCGCAGTCCGACGGGCGAAATTTTCTTTTCCGCGGCGGGAATTTTCATATGTTTCGCGATCGAGAGGATGCTCGCGCGAGTAATGCCGGGAAGGATGGACGGCGAATCCGGCGTGAACAGCTTTCCGTTCTTCACGATAAAAACGTTCTCGCCCGGGCCTTCGGCGACATTACCTTCGTGGTCAAGAAGAATAACTTCGTCCATGCCGCGCTTCCTCGCTTCGACGGTCGCGAACACCGAAACAGCGTAGAGTCCCGAAATCTTCGTGCCGGGAACGATCGACTTGGGATGAAAGCGCACGAAACGCGAGACGGAAACTTTAAGCATGCGCTCGACGCCGAAATATGCCTCCCATGGAAAAGCGGCGATCGCGATATCCACGGGAGTTCGCGTAGGCCTGATCGCGATCTTTCCCGCGCCGTAGAAGACGATGGGACGGATATAACAGTTCGCAAGCTTGTTTTTCGCGACCGTCTCGAGGATTGCCCGCGCTATCTCGCGCTTCATATAGGGAATACGCATGCCGAAAGCAGCAGCCGAGTGGAAAAGCCGGTCTACGTGGTCCTTCAGGCGAAACACGGCGGGACCACGAGGCGTCAGATAAGCCCGGATGCCTTCGAACGCGCCCGAACCGTAATGCAGCGCGTGCGTAAGAACGTGCGTCTGCGCCTTTTCCGCGTCGACGAATTTTCCGTTGTACCAGATCTTCACCGTGCGCTGCATATAATCCACTATAGTATAGCAAAACCGAGGCGTTTTTACCCCGCATGGCAGCGAAAAATAGTCATTCGGCCGCTTCATATTTCCTTCACCCCGGAAAGATATGATAGTGGCAGTCCTTTAACGAAGCGGGCACAAGCGGTTTATACTAGAACCCATCTGGGTTCAGAGAAAGGCTAAGCCGCGAAGGGTTCGTCCCGCGGGAGGGTGCAAAGCACTTTCTCCCGTTACGCCCGCAATAGATTGTAGTCGATGCGTTCCGCCCCGAACCTTCGGAGAACATCCTAACCAAGCGTCCTCCGGCGGTGCCATACCGGGGCAACGGGACCGCGTAGACAAAACTTAAACGCCGCTCCAGATTTATCTGAGAGCGGCGTTTAATTTTGTTTTTTTCTCTTTTGGCATCATTTCGCACTGCATCAGAAAATCTTTATTTGTCAAAAAAAATATCGCGGTATTGATTTGCCGCGTTTTTTTCTCTTGACAAAAAAAACGATTGTTTTTTGCCGAAAAATTCCTTGACAGGAATGAAGCTGCCGTTAAGATGATGGTTGGTTAGGATGTGCGGAGTGCGCAAACGAAATAAATTCGTAAAAAATAACATTTCGAGCGCGCTTTCCGTGGAGCATTATTTCTCCTCGCGAAAGAAATGGTGCTTCGGGATTCAGTCCGAAATGAATTCTGTTCCGGCCGCAAACAGGTATGGCAAAAAAATTATTAGCTTTTCTCGGTTTCGTGTGTTACACATGCACGATGATGGGATTGCCGATCGTAATCGCCGCAAGCCCCTTCACGGTTTCTTCTTCTTCCGCAGGCGCGCTCGCGGCCGGCGCGCAGGCGCAAGTACCTCTCGCCGTCACAAATAACGGCGCAAGCGTTTCGAACGCCATCGTCGACGTCGAGATCTACGACGCATCGGGCAACCGTTCGTTCCAGCAATTTTTCGACAATCAGAATCTGTCGCAGGGCGCGACCGAAAACTACAGCGTGA
>DATLTV010000091.1:0-10323 GCA_035533375.1 Minisyncoccota bacterium | reverse complement strand
GCAAGAAATCTATTGGGGCGATTTCGAGCGCTTACGAGCTTTTTAATATGTGTTCCAAATCCGCGTCGTAGAGCATCGCCTCGTTGATAAGCCGATAGTCGAAAAGCTCTTTCGCCGAAAACCACAGCGGAATCTCCTTTTCTGCTTCTTCCTGGTTGCCTGAAGCGTGCACAAGATTACGCACTGCCCGCGAATCGACGTCGGCAATCTGGTAGGAATCAATTGTATAGTCTCCCCGGATCGTGCCCATTGCAGAAGTAAGCGGCTCCGTGCCGCCCGTGATCTTCCGTACGATATCGGCGGCGTGAATCCCCTGCCAGACCATGGCGACCACGGGGCCTTTCGTCATATATTTCTTCAAATTATTCAAAATGATCTCCGTAATTTTCAACGGATCTTCGGAGGGCGGTTTCTGGCCCTTCTTCCGGTACGATTCGATCGTTTTCACGCCCGTCTTCACGCGCCAATCGGGATCGATCAAATAATGCTTGTCGATAAGCTCCACGGTCGGCACCGTCATCTTAAGCCCCACGAGCTTCAAACCCGCCTGCTCGTAGCGCTTGACGATCTCCCCTATTAAATTCCGCTGGACGCCGTCGGGCTTGATGATGACGAGTGTGCGTTCGTGCTTCGGATGTTTGGTCATGAGTGTAATAATAGAACAGCAATGAGCGGGTTGCAAGCCTTCCTCTTGACAAATAAAAAAACAGGCTTATGCTGGAACTAAGACAGTAGGTTCGCACTGCGGACTACTCTGTGTGCAAACAAAAACCCTCACATAAGCGAGGGTTTTTGTTTCGTTTTCAATCTCACTCTATATTTTCTTTAATATTTCTTTAGATTTATTTTACCCCCACATGGTATATGAAAATCGTGGATCCGAAAGGGTCCGTGGTGCATAGAGTAGCATACTGTCTTTAGCACACAGAGAACCGGGTGCAAGTCCCGGCGGATCCACGCAACAACGCCTCATCGGAAGATGGGGCGTTGTTGTTTTAAAAGATAAAAAGCCCGGCGGAATGTCCGTCGGGCCAAAGATGGGAAACCAGTACTTTTCGCAACGGCGGATTATCTTTCCGGCATCGTCGCACGCGCCCAAGCGAGCAAGGCACGCTTCCGATCTTCATCGTCTGCCTGATTTCGATTTTCGGCGATCCCCTTGCCAAACCAATAACTCACCGCAAGAAGCACGACCGACCCCAAAAAAATCAGGAATTTGGAAATGACGAGGGCATGGAAAGCGCCGTACCGGTAAAGTCCGCCATAGTAGCAAGTGATGCATGCCGCGAGAAAACACATATGCACGGCATCCGACCATGCCACTCTCCAAAACCAGTAGAATCCTCCCCGCCGGTAAAAGAATCCGGCCACGCCGAACGCGAGAAAACCTAAAAACGCAACGATAAGCGAAATCATCGATAATTCTCCTTAAGAGACTGCTATCGGGCAACGTAGCACGAGAAAATCTCTCGGTCAATACATTCCGGGAGTGAGACATGGATCCCGGCTTCCGCCGGGATGACCGCGCCAAGCGCGGTCACTTTTTCTTCTTTACCTCAATCCCAAGTTCATCCAATTGCTTCTTCTCCACCTCCGCGGGCGAGACCATCATCGGATCGAAGCCTTCGCCGGTCTTGGGGAACGCGATGACTTCGCGGATATTCGGCTCGTTTTCGAGAAGCGAGACGAAGCGGTCGAGGCCCCAGGCGATGCCGCCGTGCGGCGGCGCGCCGAAGCCGAGCGCCTCGAGCATGTGGCCGAAATTCGCTTTGATGCGCTCTTTTTCGAAGCCCATCACCTCGAAAACGGCTTCCAGCGCCGCCGGCGTGTGATTGCGGATGCTTCCGCCGCCGATCTCCATGCCATTCATCGCGACATCGTACTGCGTGGTCAAAATCCCGGGGATGTTTTTTTTCGCGAGTAGGTCGGCCATGTGTTCCGGCTTCGGCGCGGAAAAAGGATTATGCGTGAACGTCCATCCGCCCGTATCCGTTTTTTCGAAGAAGGGAAAATCGATCACCCAGCAGAACGCGAGCAGGTTCGGGTCATTTTTGTCCTTGCGGATGTCCGGCCGATCCGTGCCGTACTGCTCCATCGCTTCTTGGTAGCTCAGGCGCGGAAACGGAACTTCCTGTATCTTTTTCTGCGGATAAAGCTTCGCGACGATCGCGATCAGGAGATCTTCGTTCAATTGCATCACGTCCTCGCGCTCGACAAAGCTCATTTCGAGATCGAGCTGCGTGAACTCCGGCTGGCGGTCGCCCCTCGTGTCCTCGTCGCGGAAACAACGCGCGATCTGGAAATATTTCTCTACGCCCGCGACCATCAGCAATTGTTTGTACTGCTGCGGCGACTGCGGCAAGGCGTAGAATTTGCCGTTCCAAATGCGCGACGGCACGAGATAGTCGCGCGCGCCTTCGGGCGTGGACTTCGAAAGAATCGGGGTCTCGACCTCGATAAATTCCTGCTCGCTCAAAAAATCGCGGATGAATTTGATGACGCGATGGCGCGCAACGAGATTCTTCGCGAGCCGCTCGCGGCGCAAATCCATATAGCGGTATTTCAAGCGCGTCTCTTCGTTCAATTCGTAGCCATCGGTGTCGACGGGAATCGGCGTCGCCTCGGACACGTTCAAAATTTCGAGCTCGGTCGCGCTCACCTCATACTTCCCCGTAGCCATCTTCTCGTTCACGAGCTTCGGCGGACGCGTCTGCACTTTGCCCTTGAGCTTCACGACGTATTCGAGCCGCAAGTCCTTCGCGCCCGCGACCTGCGGACCGAACACGATCTGCGCCAAACCCGATCGGTCGCGAAGGTCGATAAACACAAGCTTCCCGTGGTCCCGCCGGGCATGCACCCAGCCGTAGAGCTCCACTTCATTGCCCTCGTTTTGCACAATATCCTTGATTGCAGTCCGCATAATGCAGGTGTAATGTTATACAGAAGAGTATAAATCAAATCTTATATTTTTTCCATGGAATTCAGCCCGATGCTTACATTCGAACCGATGGCCGTGCGGCTTTTGATCGCGATCGCCCTTGGCGCGATCATCGGCCTCGAACGGGAACTCGTCGGGAAAGACGCGGGGATCCGCACCGCGATGCTTGTTGCGGCCGGCGCCTGCATGTTCGCCATGATGTCCATCACGCTCCCCTATATTGTATCAATCGACCCGGCGAATCTCCCCGACGTCATGGCAAGGAATAGCGGTTTCCTTCCGATGGCGGCGAATATCGTCGTCGGCATCGGTTTTTTGGGCGCGGGCATCATCATCAAGAACGACCATCACGTGCGCGGCCTCACAACCGCCGCGGTTGTCTGGGCGGCGGCCGCGGTCGGCACCGCGGTCGGCTTGGGCCTCGAAAGCTTCGCGGCATTCGCCACGATCCTTATCACGCTTCTTCTCTATATCCTGCGCAGAATAAAGCTCTACGAATTTATCCGCCCGGGGCATAAGGTTGACGAAAACGCGGAATAGACGATAGATTGACGTTTCCCTAATCCAGGACTAGACTGCTGTTAGTAAATCGACCACTATCGAAGAAAGGCGGAATATGTCGCGCCCGGCAAAAATGTTTTGCGAGAAGTGTAAAAAAGACATTACTATGGCAGGTTCTCCGTTGTGTCCTATCTGCGATCCCGACATCCCTGCGATCATTGCGAGGGCGGCGAAGAGAAAATCACCGGAACTTTGCGAAGATTGCCTGCAGGAGCATCTCAAATCACATTCGGCGAATTGACCCTGGCATTCCCCCCGACAGCGCGAGATCTCGCGCTGTTTTTTTATCGCTCAATGAGGCCGCCGTATTTCGCGTAGAACCACTTTTTGACGAACTCGACGGCGAAGAGATAGACGAAGACAATCGCGATGATCGCGAGAAGCGGCGCGGCGCCAAGCCGGATGAAACCGAAAAGCACAGCGAAACCGCCCGTCGCGGGAAGAATCCAGCCGATGAGGACCACGCCCACTGTGGCCGCGGCGAGCGCTTTGCCCGGCAAGCTCGTGAAGAAACTTTCCCTGCTCCTGATCACGTTCACGACAAGCGTCTGCGTCGCAATCGATTCGAGGAACCAGCCCGTCTGGAAGGCGTGGCCGGTGAACCCGAATCCCCAGGAAAGCACGGCGAACGTGGCGAAATCGAAGCAGGAGGAAAGCGGGCCGAAAATGATCATGAACTTTTTCATGAAATTCAAGTCGAATTTTTTTGCTCTTTTCAAGAATGACGCATCGACATTATCGAACGGAATCGCGAGCTGGGAAGAATCGTACAAAAAGTTATTGAGCAGGATCTGCGAAGCCGTCATCGGCAGAAACGGCAACACGAGCGAAGCGATCGGCATGCTGAACATGTTGCCGAAGTTCGACGACAAGGCCATCATGAGATATTTGAACATGCTCGCGAAGGTTTTTCTGCCTTCAACGACCCCTTCAATCACCGGCCGGAGCCCTTTGCGCAAGAGAATTATGTCCGCGGTGTCTTTCGCGATGTCCACGGCGTTGTTCACGGAAATGCCGACGTCCGCCTCTTTGAGCGACAAGGCGTCGTTCACGCCATCGCCCAGATAGCCTACGACGTGGCCGTTTTCGCGGAGTGCGCGGATGATCGCCTGCTTCAGTTCGGGCGTGACGCGCGTGAAAATGTTCGCCGACTCCACTTTGTGCCGCAGTTCCGCAGGGCCGAGCCCGGCGAGATCGTCGATCGTGAGCACTCCCTTGATCTCAAGGTTCAAGTCGCGGGCGATCTTCGTCGTCACGAGATAATTGTCGCCCGTGATGATCTTTATATCGACGTTATGCTCGCGCATTTTCCTGATAGTCTCCTTCGCGCTCTTCTTTGCGGGATCGAGGAACGCGAGAAATCCACGGAATACCATTCCCGTTTCGTCGTTCTTTTCGTATGTTGCGCGCGAAGGCACCGGTTTTGTCGCGACCGCGAGCACGCGGAAGCCGTCGGCGGAAAGTTTTTCGTATTCGTCGGCGATCGTTTTTCGCAGCGCGGTCGTGAGCCGTTCCGCCGACTGTCCGTAGGCATCGGATATCTTGAACAGCTCCTCCGGCGCGCCTTTCGTCACGAGTACTGTTTCTTTTTCCTTGCGTACCGCGACCGAATCACGCTTGCGCACCGAATCGAACGGAATCTCGTCCACCTTCTCCCAGCCTTCCGTTTCGACCTTCTCCCCTTTCTCCGTGCGCACCTTCTTTGCCGCATAATCCTGTATCGCGCGGTCCAACACATCACGCACATGCGTAAGGTGCACGGTGCCGAGATAACCCCAGAAAAGCACTTCGTCGCTCGGATTTCCCATGCCATCCACGCACTTCACGAGATCGATGCGATCCTCGGTCAAGGTTCCTGTTTTATCCGTGCACAGGATGTCGATGCTCCCGAAATTATGGATCGCGGAAAGTTTTTTCACGATGACGCCCGACCGGGACATCTTGAGCGCCCCTTTCGCAAGGTTCGCCGTAATGATCATGGGCAGGAGCTCGGGCGTGAGGCCGACCGCGATCGCGACGGCGAAAAGGAATATTTCGAAAGTGGATCTTCCTTCGAAGAAAATATTGAGCAGAATGATCGCAAGCACGAGCAGGATCGTGATGCGGAAAATAAAGATGCTGAAATCCTTGATATTCCGGTCGAACTCCGTCACGGGCTCGGGCTGCTTCAGTTTGTCCGCGATCTTTCCGATCTCCGTCGACGCACCCGTGCGCACCGCGACCGCGAACCCCCGCCCCGAAACGACGCTCGTTCCGAGATACAATATTTTCGTTTCCGGCGCCTGCAGGAACTTTTCCGCGGGCAGAGATTCGCCGGTCAGAATCCCTTCGTTCACGAACATGTCCTTCGATTCGATCAAGACGCTGTCCGCCGGCACAAGGTCCCCCGCCGCGAGCAAAAACACGTCGCCCGGCACCACTTCCCCGATTTTTCGTTCTTTGATCTCGCCGTCGCGGGAAATGGCCGCCGTCACGTTCACGCGCTCCTTCAATTTTTCCGCCGCTTTGCCCGATTTATAGGTATTCAAAAAATCAATGAGGGTACTGCCGATCACAATCACGACGATCACGATCGAATCGAACGGCGATCCGAGAAAACCCGAAATGATCGCGGCGGCGAGAAGCAGAATAAGGAGCGGATTCCTGAATTTCGAAAAAAACAGCAATATCGGTTGGATCTTTTTTTCCGCTCTGAATTCGTTCGGGCCGAATTCCTGCCGGCGCTTCGCGGCCTCCCGGGACGTGAGTCCCGCGCGCGAAGTGCGCAGCGTCGAAAAGATCTCTTCCGGGCTTTTTGCGGCAAGCGATTTGAGGTCGAATGATTCAGCCATTGCTTATATTGTAGCAGGAAGAGAAGCGCGCCGCCTCTGCGGCCATTGCGCCTATCGCCCGACATCTGCTACCGTTACACTAGATAATATATGCCGACGAAAGGAGGAGCGAATGTCCGCGAACGGGAACGGAGACAACGGCAATAACGGAAACGAGGTCATCAGCTCATCGTTCCGCAAAAGGTTCTTCTGGATGCTCGGCGCCTGGACCTTTTTCATGGTGGGCGTCATGCAAGTCCTCTTCTGGTCGGCGGCGTGGCACATCCGCCCGCTCGCGCCGCTCCAGCAGGAAGCGCAGGAATTCTGGCTCGCGGGACTCGTGTCGTACGTCTGCATCCTCTATTTTTCCCGGACGCTCGGCCTTTCCAAGCACAAAAGCGAAGTGGGGCAATGGTTCGCCTATGTCGTCATCGCGAACTTTCCTTCGATGTTTCTCGCGAACCTCGTGCGCAACTGGTTCTTCGGGAAACCGGTCATGAACTATCCCGAAGGCGCGCTCCAGGCATCGATCGAGGCCCTCATGCTCTTTGCCGCCTCCTCGGTGCTCAAAGAATACGCCTCGCGCAAAAACTGCACCGGCGCGGACCAGGAAAAATCTTCGTCCGCTCCCGCGCCTTCCGCGGCGCCGGTCGGGCCGAAACCAGGCGAATGATCGTGAATCCGGACGAACCCCTCCGTCCGGATTTTTGTTTTCCCACGGAACGTATTATTATCGATACACGGTGGGGTGGCCGAGTGGTTGAAGGCGGCGGTCTTGTTCCCGATTTCTGCGAATCTCCGATTCACAAAGAAATCGCAATCCCGTTCAAAGCGGAAGGTTGGCAGAGTGGTCTAATGCACCGCACTTGAAATGCGGCATACCGGAAACGGTATCGGAGGTTCGAATCCTCCACCTTCCGCTTTGAACGGGAAAACTTATGCGAGAAATCGCATCGTGAGTTCGAATCTCACCCCCACCGCCAAAAATAAAAAAGTGGCTTCGCGCCACTTTTTTATTTTATGACGTGGGTGAGATTCGAACGGGGATGGGGTCGGGAAACCGGGAGGTTTCCGGTTCAGGATCTATGCTTCAATGTCTTTTTTCTTCTCTTCGAACTCCTTCCGGTCTATCTCCCCTTTTGCATAACGCTCTTTGAGAATATCCACTGCCAAGTGGCCGTGGTCATGCCATCCGTGCCGACGCCCGTGGCCGAACCGCCGCACGATAAAGACAATGGCCGCGATCACGAGCGCCCAGAAAAGAATCATGAAGATCCATCCGAACCAGTCGCCGTAACCGTATCCCATCATTGGCCCGTAGCCGTAATATCCGTATCCCATCTTATTATTATTGAATATCGTTTATGACCTTTTGATTATCACGACCTTTACAGTTTTTTCCGTTTCAAAAGCATCGCATTCGCGGCGACAATCACCGTGCTGAGCGTCATGAGCACCGCGCCGAACGCGGGAGAAAGAAGCACGCCTTGCCGCGCGAGTACGCCCGCGGCGAGCGGGATCGCAACGATGTTGTATCCGGCGGCCCACCAGAGATTTTGCATCATCTTCGTATAGGTGAGGCGCGAGAGCGTAACGATCTTCGGAATGTCGCGCGGATCGTTCTTCACAAGAATAATTCCGGCGGACTCTATCGCCACGTTCGTTCCCGCTCCGATCGCGATGCCGAGATCGGCTTGCATGAGCGCCGGCGCATCATTAATGCCGTCGCCGACCATCGCTACCCGCTTGCCTTTCGCTTGCAGCAGTTTCACTTTTTCCGATTTCTGATCGGGTAAAACGCGCGCGAAATATTCTGTTATGCCAAGTTCGCCCGCGACCCACGCCGCCACATCGTCCGCATCGCCCGTGATCATCGCCACCTCGATACCCATGCTTTCGAGCGTTTTGATCGCTTCGCGCGATTCTTCGCGGATGATGTCCGCGAGCGCAAGGATGCCGGCCACCGCGTCATTTTTTAAAACATAGATGACGGTTTTGCCTTTCTTGTGTTCGTCCGCGACTTCCGCTGAAACGGAAATTTTTTTGCCTTCAATCACTCCAGCGCCGCCCACGATGACCGCCGCGCCGTCGATCTTCGCCCGCGCACCCTTGCCGGGGATGCGCGTGAAATCCGTTATCTTTGCGAGATCAATCTTCTGCGCCCGCGCGTACGCGACGATCGCTTTCGCGATCGGATGTTCGGAATATGCGTCCACCGACGCGGCAAGCCGTACGACCTCGTTCTTGTCGCCCGCACCGATCGGCCACACATTCGTCACGCCGTATTCGCCCTTCGTCAGTGTTCCTGTTTTATCAAAGAGCACCACATCGATATTCCGCGCCGTTTCAAGCGAGAGCCGGGCCTTCACGAGAAATCCGTTCTTGGCGGCTTTCGTCGTGGAGATGGAAGCGATGAGCGGCACGGCGAGGCCCAGGGCATGCGGACAAGCGATCACGAGCACCGCAACAAGCCGCTCGATGGCGAATGCCGTTCCGCCGCCCGCAGCGATCCAGGCGACAACCGTAATCGCGCCAGCACCCACCGCAACCGCCGTAAGCCAGAGCGCCGCGCGGTCGGAAAGGATCTGCAGTCGCGACTTGGACGCCTGCGCTTCGGACACAAGCCGCATGACGCCCGCGAGGAATGTCTTTTCGCCGATCTTCGTCACCTTTATTTTAAGCGTTCCGTCGCCGTTCACCGTTCCCGCAATGACCGCACTGCCGATCTTTTTCGCGACCGGTTTCGATTCGCCCGTTGCAATGGATTCATCGACGGAGGAATCGCCTTCCGACACTTCGCCGTCCGCCGCAATTTTTCCTCCCGGCTTCACGAGGATAACATCGCCTTCGCGAAGCTCGGAAAGCGGGATAATTTCCGTATGATCACCGCGCACCACCTCTGCCGTATCCGGCAAAAGTTTTGAAAGCTCTTTGAGCGCGCTTTGCGCCCCACTCACCGCGCGCATCTCGAGCCAGTGTCCGAGAAGCATAATAGTGATCAAAGTCGCGAGCTCAGAGAAGAGTGCATCGCTCCGGCCGGCAAATACGGCATAAAAACTCCAGGCGTACGCCGTCGTGATCGCAAGCGAGATGAGTGTCATCATGCCGGGAAGTTTCGCCCTCAGCTCGCGCCACGCGCTCGCGAGAAACACCCAGCCGCCGTAGAAAAAGACGATCGAGGCGATAACGAATTCGATATACAGCAGTCCCGGAAACGCGGGCGGACTCCAATGGAATGTGCCGGGGATCAGATCCGAGTACAAAACCAGCGGAATGCTCAAAACCAGGCTCACCCAGAATTTTCGCTTGAAGATATTCGTATGGTGGCCTTCGTGTTTATCGAACGAATCAGCAGCGCCATTTTTACCGGCACGATCCAAATGCATGTTGTCCGGCATCTTTTGCTTCTTCGCTTTTACGGGGATCAAATTCATCCCGCATTCGGGACACAAGCCCGGCTGGTCCCGGATAATTTCCGGGTGCATCGGGCACGTATATGATCCGGCTTGTTCGTGGTTCATCTATTCCGTTTATTTACGCTTGGACAGCTTGTAGACCTTGAGGATTTCTCCTGTTACCTTCTTGCTCTGGCCGGCTTTCATTTGCGCCACCACATGAGTGGTAAGGTGATTCTCTAAAATGAGGTCTTCTATGCCGGACAAGGCCTGCTTGATCGCCGAGGATTGCGTGATGATGTCGATGCAGTACTTTTCATCATCGATCATCTTTTCGAGGCCCTTGATCTGGCCTTTTACGATCTGCAACCTGCGCAACGACTTTTTCTTAATTATTTGCTTCATGTACTTATAATACCCCCATAGGGTATTTTAGGTCAATTGGTCGGCCCGCAACCATTGCTCAATCCATCAAGCAGTGTTATACTCCCGTTAGTTGTACTTTCCATAACAAGGAGGTGCGGTATGAAGCGGGCATTGGCAGTCCTGTCATTGATAATCCTTTCCCTCGGCGGAGGTTACGCGATCTATCGGACCGCCGGCAACGCGAACCGCAGGG
>DATLTV010000090.1:0-12769 GCA_035533375.1 Minisyncoccota bacterium | reverse complement strand
GCGCGCATGCGGACGGCAAGCCATCGATAAAGCGCGACTCCGCCGATTGCGGCAAAAATGATCACAGGCGGGATCATAAGAATCGACCGCAGGGCGTGCGGGATGCCTTCATCCGAGAGCACGACGGGAAGCATCGCGAGAATGAACCAAAGAAAAAGAAGCGAATTTGAAAATTGTCCGCCTGAGGCGGATCCGCCTTTGGCGGAAAAATTGAAAATTGAAAATTTCACGGATAGTGCAGAATCGGGAGGCTCTTTTTTGAAAAAGGATCTGAGGCCAAGCACAATGCCGAGGAGGAACAACAATCCGACCGGCCAATACAGTTCTGGCGCTCCGCTTATATTCTGCCGCCAATTATTGTCGCCGTGGATGTTGAACATACCGAGCGTCTTTGCGATGTTTACGGCGAGATCTTTCACCGGACTCGCCGAATTCGAAACGGAAATTTGGGAAGTGCGCCCGAAGAAATCGCCGGGATGATGGAGATAATAGAGCCCGATGGGGAGCGCTACGACGAACGCGACGGCGAGAAATACAAGCGTCGCTTTCCAGAAATATTTTTCGCGTCGAAAGAAAGGGACGAAAAGCAGCAAGAGAAGCGGCGAAACGCGGTAGGCGATATAGGTATAAAAGCCGAGCCCGAACGAAATACCTCCTAAAACGGCAAATACCCATCGCTTTTGAAAATTGTCCGCCAGAGGCGGATCCGCCTTCGGCGGAAAAATTGAAGATTGAAAATTTCCCGCTCGGATCGCCTTGAGTAGGAAGTACAATGCCCAGGTCAAAAACAAAGGCGCCATGATCGCGCGGAAGCCGATGCGCGAAAAATTGATGTGCCAGAACGAAGTCGCCAACAGAAATGCCGCTAAAAGGGCGACTTCGGAATTTTCAATTTTCAATTTCCAATTTTCAAACGCGCCTTTGTCCTCCCGGCGAAGGCCGGGATCCGTGCTTCCTTTGTCGTCGTGTTCCCGAAACAACTCGCTTACCAGATAGAACATCCCGAGCACGGTAAGAATGCCGGAAATAGCCGCGGGCAGACGCACGATCCACGGTTCGTGGATACCGCCGGTCGCTTTCATGAGCAACGCAATCGTGTTCACATACAATCCTTCGCGCCCGTTGTCTTCGGGATAATAGACTTTGAGCGCGCTCCAGAAATTCGGCGCGTGGTAGGCCTCAAGCGCGTTGTTTCCGTCCATTGCTTCGTCGGGGTAGAGCCCCGGCGGCGTCCACGTGAAATGGTAGAGCCGGAGAAATGTTGCTATAATAAGAATGCAGGCGAGAAGAAGATATTTTTTCCTTGCAGACATATAATAACTTTAACACATTCGTTGTCATTCTATGGATCAGTCATTTCCATCATTCGAACACGAAGCGCTTGAGCGGGACATCAAGGCGCTTTCGCAGGAGATTTCGAAAAATCGCGAACGGCCCGAGAGCAAAGAACTCGGCGGCGAGGCGCTGCTGCGAGAGGCGATTCGCGCGTTCCCGGCGACGAACTCGGATCCTGCGGCGAAAGCTCCCGTCGCATCCGCGAGCAGCCCCTTGCCTGCTTACGCGCAGGCCGCATCCGCCGGAGTAAAGCTTGAAATCGAATACCTCCTGGACGTTGCACTGCACCAGGGAATTTCCAAAGCCATGTCAGAAGCGCAGAAGTCGCCGTATTTCGTGCAGGACGCGTTTCACGACGCGCTTGCCGGCAAGCTGTACCCCGAACTTCAGAAGCGGGGGATTGTGAAGTGACCCCCGTCTGTCATTCTACTGCGCGATGATCGGCACCCCCCCCGTTTGTCATCCCAGACATCCCGCCACAGCGGGAGGAACGGGACCTGCCCCGTTTGTCATCCCGGAAAATCGCCGCGCGATTTGTCCGGGATCTATACGGTGAAAATGATTTTAAAGGAATAGATCCCGTTCCTCCCGCTGTGGCGGGATTCCAGGATGACAGACGGGAGACGGATCCCGGATATTGCGCGCGATCCCGGGATGACAGCGGTACCCTGCCGTCATCCCAATCCCCGCCTTCGCGTGGACAGGCTCCGGTCAGGATCCATGCTCACGGATGTCGTTTTGGCCCACCGAATCCCTCAACGCCTATTGACAATAAATTGGTTTACATGGTATAATCGACTCGGCTGAATTTGACACAGTCGAGGAAGGAGAAAAGATAATGAGTATAAGAACTCTTGCAGCCTCAGTGGCGGTTGGCGCGTTGCTCTGGACGGCAATCATCCGTTCGGTGGAAGTTATTTACACTGCGCGGTTCGATGGTGCCGCCTGGTCCTTGCCGACGCGGGTCGAGGCGGTATCCATACTCGCGTTTTATGCCGCGGTCGTGGTTTTCCTTTCCGCAGATTGCCTTTATTCTTTCGTTTCCCGCCGTTTCGCAAAGCAGGAAATCCGACACCGCTAGTCCCTCTTCTGTATCGAGGCCCTCGCTTGATCGCGCGGGCCTTTTTTATTGAGACTGGTTCGGAATGAGTTCTTTCGTTACGAATAGCGTATAATAAAAGGAATGGCGGCCATTTATATTCTCTTCGGGATCGTGCTTGGCGCCGCGACGGGCGCCGCGATTTATTTTTTTCTTCGCTGGTCTTTCCTGCGCCGCACCGCCGATTCTTTGCGTACGGCGCTTTTTCTCATAAAAATTCCGCGGCCGGCGGCGAACGACGGGCAGGGGAACGCCGAGAACAAGGATTTTAAATCCGAACTCGCGCATTTCGAGCAGCTGCTGGGCGGGCTCTCGGGACTCAAAAAATCTTTCGCTTTCGAAGTGGCCGTGCCGCACATAGGCGAGGAGATCCATTTCTATCTCGCGGTCCCGAAGCTTTCGTCCGAAGCCGCCGTGAGGCAGATCCAGGGATTATGGAACGGCGCGAGCGTGGATCTTGTCGAAGACGATTTTAATATTTTTAACGCGAACGGCGCCGCCGCCGCGGCCTATCTCGCGCAGAAAGAGAATTACGCGTTGCCGATCCGAACCTACGCCGAACTCGGGACCGATTCCTTCGAAACGATCGTGGGCGCATTCGCGAAAATCAACGAGATTGGCGAAGGCGCGGCGCTGCAGGTCGTCCTTCGTCCCGCCCCTGCGGACGCGAAAAAGCGGATCCACGGCTATATCGAAGCGCTCAAAAAAGGCGAACCGATCAAAAAAGTGTTCAGCCACGGGTCGCCATTCAGTCTGGAAGAGGTTTCACACGCATTGAATCCTCAAAAACAGGAGGAAGAAAAAAAGGAGCGGATCGTGGACGAAGAAGCGGTGAAGACGCTACAGGCGAAGATTACGAAGCCGCTGTTTCAGGCGAATGTCCGCCTTGTCGCTTCCGCCGGATCGGCGTTTCAAGCGGAGGATATTCTCCAGGGTCTCACAGCGGGCATGAGCCAGTTCAGTAGTCCCTTGCGGAACGAATTCAGGATCGTGAAACCGCGGCATCCGGAGAAGCTCATCCGCAGTTTCATTTTTCGGACTTTCGAGGATAGCCAATCGATGACATTGTCCTCCGAGGAGATCGCGAGTTTTTTCCATCTGCCGATCTCGTCGACCGAAACGCCGAAAGTGAAGTGGCTGAAATCAAAGGAGGCCGCGCCGCCGGCGAACCTGCCGTCGCAGGGAATCCTCGTGGGCGAGAGTGTTTTCCGCGGTCAGACGAAACCGGTTTATATTACGGACGAAGACCGTCGCCGGCATGTCTATATTATCGGACAAACGGGCACCGGGAAATCGACGCTCCTCGGCAATATGTTCATCGAGGATTTGAAGAGCGGCAAAGGCCTCGCCGTGATCGATCCGCACGGCGATCTCGTGCAAAACGCGCTCGGCTTCATTCCGAAAGAGCGTTTGGACGACCTGATTTATTTCGATCCGGGGGATTTGGAACGGCCGCTCGGACTCAATATGCTCGATTACAATTTCAATCGGCCGGAGGAGAAGACGTTCATCGTGAACGAGATGCAGAGTATTTTCAATAAGCTTTTTTCGCAGGAAACGATGGGCCCGATGTTCGAGCAGTACATGCGGAACGCGCTTTTGCTTTTAATGGAAGACATGCCGAACGAGCCGGCGACGCTTATCGAAGTGCCGCGCGTTTTCACCGATGTCGAATATCGTTTGCGGAAACTCGAGCGCATCAAAAATCCGGTGGTAATCGATTTTTGGGAAAAGGAAGCCGTGAAGGCCGGCGGCGAAGCGTCGCTTGCGAACATGACGCCGTATATTACTTCGAAGTTCAACAATTTCATTTCGAACGATTACATGCGGCCGATCATCGGCCAGCCGAAGTCGGCGTTCAACTTCAGGACTGCGATGGACGAAGGGAAGATTATCCTGATCAATCTTTCGAAAGGAAAAATAGGGGACATCAACGCCGGGCTGTTGGGCATGGTCTTCACCGGAAAAATTTTGATGGCCGCGCTCTCGCGCGTGGATATCCGGGACGCCGAACAGCGTCGCGATTTCAACCTCTATATAGACGAGTTCCAGAACTTCACGACGGATTCGATCTCGACGATCCTCTCCGAGGCGCGCAAATACCGCCTGAATCTCACGATGGCACACCAGTTCATCGCCCAGCTCGAGGAGAAGATCCGCGACGCCGTTTTCGGAAACGTTGGCTCCGAGCTCGTCTTCCGCGTTGGCCCGCAAGACGCGGAATTCCTCGTAAAGCAGTTCGAGCCGGTCTTCGGCCAGAATGATCTTATCAATATCGACAATCTAAACGCATACGCGAAGATCCTGATCAACGGCGAAACGTCGCGGCCGTTCAACATCAAAATCGGCACGACTTCATGGAATTCCGGCAATAAAGAGCTCGCGGAAAAGCTCAAAGAATATTCGCGGCAGAAATACGGCCAGGATCGGCACGTGATCGAGGAAGAGATTTATAAGCGACTGAGAGAATAATTTTATGGATAAAAATAATTTTGCCGAAGGTATGTTAAAAGGCCGAATGGCCGAAACTCTGGTAGATGAGTTATTGCGAAAGTCTGGAAATACGGTATATCGTTTCGGTTACGAAGCAATCATGCAGAATCTGGCGCAGATCAAGCGAAACTTCGATGCCCACAGTGATGTTGGCGAGAAAATCCGAGCCATACCGGATTTCATCGTCATCGGAGTAAATGGAGAACCGATCTTTCTTGAAGTGAAGTATCGTTGGAATGGCCAACTGCACGATCATGACATGGAGCGGTTAAAGAAAATCGGTGAGTTCTGGAGCGCAAAGATTATCTTCGTAAATTCATTAAAAAAACCATTTTTTAGAATCTCCAGCCCCCCCTACGTAGGTGCAGGCGGGAAGTTGCTGTACAAGTCACTCCTCAATGAAACAGCTTGGAAAATAGACCCAGCTGTTTATGAGAAGTTCGAAGCCCTCGTCACTAAATATCTTTCGTCTACGCTATTTCCCGTGCAGTAGCGAGTAACTTTTTAAAGCGACTTTTCCACGCAAAACCTCCCGCCACTGGCGGGAGGTTTTGCGTGGACCTGCCGGGATTTGCACCCGGTTCTCCGTGTGTCGAGAACGGGATTTTACTCCATAAACTACGGGCCCGTCCACGCAGGGAATATGATAGGGATCGGCCCTCAGAGAAAAATAAAGGAAAGATAAAGAAAAAATAAAGAAACCCCGGGAGGGGTTTCTTTATGACACACAGATGGCCCGCAATTTAGGATTGCGAATCCCGTTCTTATGATTTAGTATATGGCCAGGAAAAAATTTGTCAAGGGCTCAGACATTCAATAGCTCGGCTGACAGAGCGAGCAATGGCAAGTGTCGGATACCGCTTTCGGTTGCGGTTTGACTCGCTGAATATTGCGTAGTAAGTTACAAGCAGTTGTTCGTCCCAATCCCGGATTTTCAGGAGGATCGTAATGGAATCGTATCAATTTACCGTTTCACGGGGCGACTTTGTCCGCTTGCCGAACGGCGACCTCGGTGTCGTCTCGGGGCAGGAAATCCTTTGCGCAGGCCACGTGAACGAGGTGACCATCCATCCATTTGTGGGCATGATCAAGAGATGCGCGGGCTTTTTCTTCGGCTGGTATCGGTTCTGCGATTCCGAGATCAACCGACTGGAAAAAATCGGATCGATGTCATAGAGCTCATCCGGGCGAGACTCTCCCATATAGGAGAGTCTTTTTATTTAAAACGTAAAAATTTTTATCGCAGCCACGTTTTGACCGCCGCAACAAACGGCATGATTGAGAGGAGATAGTAAAGCTCGACGAGGCTTTCGAACGCCCATCCGGGCCAACCGGAGAAAACAAAGGGACCGATTCTCGCGACAGCCCAGCCGCTGCCTGCGACGACGACATAAGGGTAATCGGAAGGAACGTAATCGGTAATTTGCAATTGATAATTGGGAAATTCCGTTTTTTTGATCTCCTCCACAAGATTCCGCGCGGCGACACTGCCTTCGAGGATGGCGACGTGCGCTACGGCGGGCATCGGATGTCCCGTTTTCGGGTTCATAAAGCAAACACTGTCGCCGATTGCGTAGATCATCGGCGCAAGCTTCAGGTCGGGCGTTGCGGGAAGGCACGTCATACTCGCTTGCGCGACAGGTTTCCCGTGAGGTTCTTTTTGGAGCGGAAGTTGCGTGAGAATGTCGGGCGTTTTCACGCCGCCCGTCCAGACGAATGCGTCAAAAGGGATCTTCTCGCCGCCGTCAATCGATATTTCTTTATCGGAAACAGAGACGATCTTTGCGCCGAGCATTACTTCGACCCCGAGCCTCGCGAGCCGGTGCGCGGCGATCTTTTGCACCTGCGAGTCCATGCCGGTGAGTACCTGCGGCAGGGCTTCGACGATCGAGACGGAAACACGAAGATTCGGATTCCGCTTCTCTTCCTTATTCGCCCACATGCGCACTTCTGCGGCAAGTTCGATTCCGTTCGGTCCAGCGCCGCCGGCCACGATTTTCACGTTGCCGCCGCGCGCGAAAATAGCCTTTATTTTTTCATGGATCGCCATCGCGCCGTCTACGGTCTTGAGCTGCAGGGAGTTTTCCTTGAGTCCGGGAATGCCGAAGAAGTTCGTCTCCGACCCGAGCGCAAGCACCAGATAATCCGCGCGAATCTCCTCGCCCGCCTTTAAATGAAGGTCTCCGTTTATGAGGTCGATCGCCGCAATTTCACTTTCGACGAACCGTATCGGATATCCTTTGATAAGCGCGCTTACGTCGTAGCTGCAGGCGTTTCGGGACGGGTTTTCCGGCGATGCCGCGAGTTTGTAGAGCATCGGCGTGTACAGATGGCAGTCGTTGTGGTCCACGAGCGTTACCGCATACGCGTCGAGCAGTTTGAGCCGCCGGAGTTCTTTCGAAATGTCCATCGCCGCGCGCAAGCCGCCGAATCCGGCGCCGAGGATCACGATGTTTTTCATAGGTTTAATTTTAACATGCAAATATTTTTTGGACTAATTTTTGATTTATCTTGATCTGAAATTGTTTGACGGCAAAAGGACCCTATGCTATTTTATTTTATAGCATTCCTTGCTTAAAGGAGCATGCAGGTGTCCAAGAATACGTTGTTAGGCTGTCTGGCGGCAATACTTGTATCCGTTGTTTTGGCTACGCTGATGTATCTTGGTGGCGCACCGAAACAAATCATTATTTGCGCCCTGATCCTTTTCTTTGCCGCTTCGGGGCTTTTTGCAAGTTACAGCTATTCTTCCTCTTTCTCTTCGCGGCGCGGCCCTTAAAAGCCGCGCTATTTTTATTTCTCCAAACGTATACTGCGGGCAATTTTAGTTTTTCAAAAAAGTGGGATTTCTTCAATTTTTAGGTATAATAAACTTATGATCGAATTCTTAAGCAAAGCGGATCCGGGGCGGCTCCGCGGCACGGCGCTCCTGCGGCTCGATTTTAATACCGAAGACAACTGGCGCATGGAGGCGGCGGTGCCGACCATCCGGTTTCTCCTCCGCACCGCATCGAAGACCGTGATTATAAGCCATCGCGGCCGCCCCGACCCCGGGCTAATCGGATCCGATAAGAAAATAGGCGCGGCAAACGCCAAGCTGAGCCTGGAAAAAGATGCCGCGAATTTGGAGAATTTGCTCAAGCGGAAAGTAATGTTCCTGACGTTCCGGCCGCTCGGCGAAGCAAAAAAAGCTATCGCCGCCGCGCCGGACGGTTCCGTGATCGTCCTCGAAAATATCCGCTTCTTCGCGGGCGAGGAAAAGAACGATCCGAAGTTCGCTCGCGAGCTCGCTTTACTCGGCGATTTTTATGTAAATGATGCTTTCGCTGTTTCGCACCGTGCGAATGCTTCGGTTTCCGCCGTCACGAAATTTCTTCCGAGTTACGCCGGCCTCGAAATGGAAAACGAAATAAAATTCCTGGGGCGGGCAATCGCTAAACCGAAGCAACCGCTTGTGTTCATTCTCGGCGGCGCGAAAGCGGGGGATAAGCTCGGTGTCATTACATATTTCAAAAAGAAAGCCGACTGGTTTTTGCTCGGCGGCGGACCGGCGAACACAATGCTCGCTCTGAGGGGTATGGACGTAAAAAAATCGATTCGCGATACCGACCCGAAAAGCCTTGCGGCGCTCGAACAATTCGCATTGTTCGGGAAGATCGTGCTGCCGCAGGATTTCGTGTGGCATAAAAGCGCGATAGTGGATTTCGGCCCGAAAACCGTCCGCGCATTTTCGCAAAAAGTCGCCGCTGCGCGCATGATCGCCTGGAGTGGGCCGCTGGGCATGATCGAAGTCGCGCGCTACGCCAAGGGCACGTTAGCGCTCGCGCGTGCGATCGCTAAAAACCGCCACGCGTTCTCCGTCGCCGGCGGCGGAGAAACGGTGATGTTCCTCAAAAAGCACAAACTCGACAAAAAATTCAGCTTCATTTCCACCGGGGGCGGCGCTATGGTAGACTTCCTTGCCGGCAAAAAACTGCCGGGAATCGTCGCCCTTGAAGGGCGAGCCTTGTCCCGAGAGCGGCGGGAAGCACCAGAAAGATGAAAATCCCCAAACAAAAGATCATCGTCATCTATCACGGCGACTGCCGCGATGGATTCGGCGGCGCATGGGCCGCGTGGAAAAAATTCGGCGCGAAAGCGGCGTACCTTCCCGCGCGCGACCGGTTTGGCCCGCCCTGCGAGATAAAAAATAAGGAAGTATATCTGATCGACTACACCTATCAGCCGGAAGTCGTCGAGAAGCTCATCCGTGAGAACAAACGTGTTACGGCGATCGATCATCATTTCACGGCCGAACCGGCGGTGAAGCTTACGGAACGCTGTTCATTTTCGCTTCACCACTCGGGCGCGATTCTCGCATGGAATTATTTTCACCCGGGAAAAAAATCGCCGATGCTTTTGCGGTATGTCGAAGATTACGATTTATGGCGATGGCGAATGCCGCACCTCAAAGAGGTAATTCTCTATCTCGATCTCATTCCTTTCGGCTTTGCCGATTGGACGAGCATCGCTCGTTCGCTTGAAACGAAGACGGGCCGCGCGGCTTGGATTAAGGACGGCAACCTGCTTCTTCGCCAGGAAAAATCCATTGTTCGCGAATTGCTTCAGGGTTCTGAGCAGGTGCGGTTCATGGGCCGGACGGTGTACGCCGTGAATGCCCCGCATCGTTTTGTGGATGATCTCGGGCACGAACTTGCGCTCAGGACGAACTCCTTCGGCATCGTTTGGTCGGAAAGAGCAGGAGTCATCAAAGTATCTTTGCGTGCAGTAGGTTCTACGGATATTTCGGGTATCGCACGGAAATTAGGCGGCGGCGGGCATAAGCAATCCGGGGCATTTCGTTTTTCAGCCGACAAGCCATTCCCTTGGAAGCGTATCAAAAAATAAATGGCGGCAAAGAAGAATTTTTACGCTTATCTCGTTCCGCGCGGCCCGCGGGGGATCGCGTCGAGCTGGGCGGAGTGCGAGAAGCTCGTAAAAGGGAAAGCGGATGCCCGATACCGGGGATTCGCCGCAAAAAGCGAAGCGGAAGAATGGTTGCGGAAGGGAGCGGTATACGAGGCGAAACCCGCGCGCGAGAGGCGTTCGGTTGCGCCCGAACCCGGGGTCTATTTTGACTCGGGAACGGGCCGCGGGAAAGGCGTTGAGATCAGCGTGACCGACGAAAAAGGAATCGATCTTCTCCGTAAGGTCATTCCGAGGAAAGAGGTGAACCGGTTCGGCAAGCAATTCGTGAAAGGCGCCGCCGCCACGAATAATTACGGCGAACTGCTCGCATTGCGCCGTGCGCTCGAGATTGCAAAAAAAACGGGGATGAAGAAGATCTTCGGCGACAGCCGGCTCGTGATCGATTACTGGTCGAAGTGGCGCATGAAGCGGAAGGAATTGCCGGAGGCGACGGTAACGCTCGCCCGCGAAGTTTCCGCAATGCGCGAGGAATTCGAAGAAGGCGGCGGCGACATCCTGCGGATTCCGGGCGGGCGGAACCCCGCCGATCTCGGTTTTCATTCTTGATTTTTCTAGTTTTCTTGTGGTATAATAAATCTGTGGCAATCCAGGCGATCGCTCCGGCTCCGGTCGGAGAGGAAAGTCCGGACACCAACCTTGCAAAAGGTTAAAAAAGTAGCGGCTAACAGCCGCCGTTCGAAAGAATAGAGGTGCGAGCAGAGACGCTCAAGTTCGAAAGGACTTGGGAAGCCCTATCCCGACGTTGAAGGCTTAGCTCCGCCATAGGGACGAAAAAGCGGAGGTGAAACGGCAAAATCCTTATTGGGTGCAAGGCCGCGCTCCGATTCCAATCGGAGAGTGCCGCTCGAGCCCGAGAGTGATTGAGGGCCCAGATAAATGGTCGTCCCGCCGAGTCGAACTCGGTATGACAGAATCCGGCTTACGGATTGCCACAACAAAAAATTCCTCTGCGAGGAATTTTTTGTTGTACATGGTTCATTTTCAAAACTAAAGCCAGTCTGTGGACCTGGGGGGAATCGAACCCCCATCTATCGGATGCAAACCGATTGCTCTGCCACTAAGCTACAGGCCCATCGGGATTCTTTGGCGACTTTCAGTATACCCAAACGCGGCCCGTTCGTCTACGCGATTCCTGCGGCGTTCCGAAATGGTGCGTGTTGCGGAAATAATCAGGATTTCACTCCGCCGTCGGCCGGCTTCCGTTTTTTGTACGTGATGAACGTCGGTATGAGCGAAACGATGATGATGAGCAGGATGATCGGCAGGAGATAGGTGTCGATGTTCGGCACCGCGGCTCCCAGATAAAATCCGAGTACGGTTATGCCCACGCTCCAGAACAGCGTTCCGGCAAAATCGTATGCGGCGAATGTCCGGTAGCGCATTTTTCCGACGCCGGCGAGGAGCGGCGCGAACGCCCGGATGACCGGCAGGAATCGCTGGACCAAAAAAGTGAATTTGCCGTGCCGCTCGAAGAATTCTTCCGTCCGTTGGAGGTTGTCCGAGTTGAAGATGAAGGAATCCTTCCGTCCGAAAACTTTCCGCCCGAGTCTGCGGCCGATGGCGTATCCTATATTATCGCCGGCGGTTGCGGTCACAAAAACGACGAGCACGAGCGTCGCGATATTGAAAAAGCCGCGGGAGGCGAGAAGTCCGGCGATAAAGAGAAGGCTGTCGCCCGGCAGGATGAATCCGAGCATGAGTCCCGACTCCGCGAAAATGATCGTTCCGATCCCCGCATAGCCGAACGTTTTCACGATTGCGACGATGAGCGCAGTGATATTAAATGACATTGGGGTCGATGATAATTTCCGCCGTTCGTTTCGCCGCAGAGCGGAAAACGAATAGCTTGTAACCGATGAAATTCCAGGCGAGGTTCAGCGCCGTCGCCACTCCAGCGGCGATATTGTCCAATCGAACCTGGGAAATGCCGGCGGAAGGGTGCGCCGCCGCCACGATGAGCGTCGTACTGCCGACGTTCACGAGAAATCCGACAAAAGTTACGGCCGCGAACCGGGCAAATTCCCGTTTATTGCGGGAAGGGGCGGCAACGTCGCCGAATGTCCACCATCGGTTCCACTCGTAGCTGTTGAACATCGCGAAGAGGAAAGAGATTGATTTGAAGAGAGTGACGAAAAGGCCCTGGTTCTCGCCTGTCGCGGCGATTAAAGCGTTAAAAACAAAAAAATCGATCCCCGTGTTCAGCACCCCCACCATGAGGAACTTCACTGCCTTATGGAACAGTTTCCCGCTGAACAGCGCGTGCGCCGCAGCAACCGCGGCCATGCAAAGAAAGGGCAGTGCGGCTGCGACGGCGAGCAGTTCGACTCCGGAAAGGAAGGAGAGGCGCGCTAAAACAAAAAACCAAAGCGCGCTTGACGCGATCCCGATCAGGAACGCTATTTTATAATCACGTTTAGACACGGCAGTGCTCAATGGTAAATATGTGCGTACCGAAACTATGCCGTTTGAAGATGATGTTTTCATGATGCGGTGTGCACGATAAGGATCGGCGGAAGGTTCGCGTTTTGCTTTTGTGCCCTCGGAGGGAATTGAACCCCCATCTCTTCCTTAGGACGGAATAGCTCTATCCGTTGAGCTACGAGGGCGGCAATTGAAAAAAACTGCCGTCTACTATACTATAATCTTTGCATAGCAATAATACACGAGTGCGGGCCCATAGTAAAACGGTATTACGCTTCCATGGCATGGAAGAGGTCGGGGTTCAATTCCCCGTGGGTCCACATCGAGAGGATTTTGAGTGACAAACGATAGAATAGACTTTTAAACGACGCTCTGGACCGAGCTTTTGAGTTGAGTTCTATGTGATATCGATCTTGTAGCCGCGGCCGGCGACGGTACGGATCAATTTTCGCT
>DATLTV010000089.1:0-8497 GCA_035533375.1 Minisyncoccota bacterium | reverse complement strand
CTGCGCAATTCCGGGACTTGCTTGAGGCAGATCGTGAGCCATCCTTCGTGCATGCCCTGCGTGGGATTGAAGGGGATAAGTTTCGCGATCTGATCGCAGAAAGCGTAGCTTAGGCCCATGGCGCGGCCGGCATCGCGGATCGCGGCGCGTGCCGCCATCGTTCCGAAGGTGATGATGCGGGCAACGCGGTCCTCGCCGTATTTTTCGCGGGCGTAGGCCAGCACTTCATCGCGACGGCGGTCGGAAAAATCGATGTCGATATCCGGCATCTGCACGCGCTCGGGGTTCAAAAACCGTTCGAAGAGCAGATTGTACATCAGAGGATCAATATCCGTGATGTTCAATATATAAGAGACGATGCTCCCGGCCGCCGAGCCGCGGCCGGGGCCGACCGCGATGCCGTGCAGTTTCGCCCAGTTCACGAGGTCCTGCACGATGAGGAAATAGTCGGCAAAGCCGGTCTTTTCGATGACGCTGAGCTCATATTCGAGCCGCTCTTTGAATGCGGGCGTTTGCGTTTCGGGCGGATACTTCACATCGATCCGTTCCATGATGAGTTCCCGAAGATACTCGTTCGCCGATTTGCCCTTCGGTTTCGGGAAGTCCGGAAGCAGCGTTTTTCCGAGCGTGAGTTCCACATTGCATCGCTCGGCGATTTTCGCCGTCTCTTCAATGGCGCCGGAAATATGCCCGAGCTTTTCTTCCATCGCTTCGGGCGAAAGGATCGAAAAATCGTCCTCCTTCATGCTCAGTCGATCGCGGTCGGAAAGCGCGTTCCCGGTCTGCACGGCGAGGAGCACGTCATGGTATTCGGCGTCTTCGCTCCGCACGTAATGGCTGTCCTGCGTCGCGACGAGCGGGATCCCCGTCGTTTTCGAAAGAGCGATGAGTCCCGCTTCGATCTTCTCCGAATCGGGGATATGCGGATGTTTCTGGATCTCCAAAAAATAATTTCCTTTGCCGAAAAGCGCTTCGTATTCGCGTGCGATGCGCTCCGCCTTTTCCCGGTTGCCTTCAAGGAGCGCCTGGCCGACCTCGCCGCCGAGGCAGGCCGAAAGCGCGATCAGGCCTTCATGATGCTCGCGCAGGAGGTCCTTGTCCACGCGCGGCTTGTAATAAAATCCTTCGAGATGCGCCTTCGTCACAAGCTGGATCAAGTTTTTCCAGCCGGTGTTGTTTTCCGCGAGGAGGATGAGGTGATAATAGCGCTCGCCCGGTTCCTTACTGAAGCGGTCGCGCGGAGCGACGTACGCTTCGACGCCGAGAATGGGTTTTATGCCCGCTTTTTTAGCTTTTTTATAGAACTCGACCGCACCGTAGAGCACGCCGTGATCCGTGAGCGCGACCGAATCCATACCGAGCTCTTTCACCCGGCTTACGAGCTGGTCTATTTTCGTGAGTCCGTCGAGAAGCGAATAATGCGAATGCGTATGGAGATGAACGAATTTCTTAGGCATACATTTGACGGTATTCTTTTGTTCCCCCCGCAAGCGAGGATGTCGGAACGCCGCGTTGATGATTTCCCTTCCATTATACATAAAATGTGTTATTTTTTCCATACTCGCATGATACTACCGGCTAATTCGTGCGAATTAGCCGGTAAGAACCGGTGAAGCTCATTGCCCTCATTCGCGCGAATGAGGTGATCGTCCTTTCCGTATTTTCCGCAGGCGCAAGCTTTGCCAATTGCGTTGTGCTATGATATTTTGGTAGAATTTCAAAGCGTTTTGCCACCTTAGCTCAGCTGGTAGAGCAGCGCTTTCGTAAAGCGAAGGTCCCCGGTTCAAATCCGGGAGGTGGCTCCGATCACAAAAAAGACTGTTCACGCGGGCAGTCTTTTTTGTGATTTTGGCGATCCTCCGGATTTGAACGAGGGGATGGGTCGGAAGGGGCAGTCTGCCCCTTCCGTGTAGGAGAGTCTTGAGCACCGAGGGTGCTCAAAGCGCAGTCCCGCTAAAGCGGGACGAGCAGTGAAATATCCGGGAGGTGGCTCCGATCACAAAAAAGACTGTTCACGCGGGCAGTCTTTTTTGTGATTTTGGCGATCCTCCCAAAGGGTTTTGACTGTTCGCTTCGCTAATAGTAAACTGAAGCGGATAATCGATAGTATGTTGCCGTTGTAGCTCAGCTGGTAGAGCAACTCCATGGTAAGGAGTAGGTCGCCGGTTCAATTCCGGCCAACGGCTCAAGTTTGCCTTTTTGGCCAATATGAAGTAGGCTTATCGCTATGGCCAAATCCAAACATACGGACAATCTCATCGGGCTTCGCTGTGCCGTTTGCAAGCGGCGGAATTATTATGTCTCGAAGAACAAGAAGCAGGTGGAGCGCAAGCTCGACTTTGCGAAGTTCTGCGCCTGGTGCAGGAAGCATACGACGCATAAAGAGGTGAGAATTACGGGGAAATAGGCTTGTTTCAAATCCGATATCTCGAATCTCGAAACCCCTCGTTTTGCGGGAGAGTTAATGACGTGGTTAGATTTTGTTTTTGAGATATACTATTTGAGATATCCGGGGGGCTTAGTTAAATGGTATAACTGCGGTCTCCAAAACCGCCGTCGTAGGTTCGATTCCTACAGCCCCCGCAGACGGGGAATGTTAGCCTCGAAAGGTAGATATTGCCCTTTGTTTGCGGCAGATTTCGAGGGTTCGAGCGGAATTTGCGTCGCGGGATACTGAGTTGAGATGCGCAAGTAAAGCTCAAGCGGCTCTTTCGGGGAAGCATTGAGCGAATCGAACAACCAATTGATTAATATCAGACGCATAGCCTAAGATAAAAGGTATGGAGCAATTCGAACATGCGCCAGCCCCAAAAGTGGAAGTCGAAGCGGCATTCAATGATTTTATACCCCAAGCATTTTTAGACGATCCAGCCGGGTATTTTGAACGCGAGGGCAAGAACGTCAAGCCGGGAGAAGTTAAATTCGAACATGGAGCGGTCCGTGAGGATCCTACGGCCGTAAAAGATCTGCCGACTTGGAAAAACGAGAAGGGCGAGGAACTTTTCACGGTGGGGAAGCGCGTGAATATTACCAAAGCACTCGTAGGAGAGTCCGGTGACCCATTTTACGAGTTTAAAATTCTTGAGGAAATCCAAAAGCGCGGCCTTCCGGGTGCGCGTCCTGTCGCCAAGGCTGAGCAACGCGGGGTGCATATTATCGTGAGCGAGCGCATTCCCGGCATGAGGTGGCAGGAACGCGAACTGTTACGCAAGGAGCACGGCTATTCCGATACAGATATGAAACATTTTATAAAAAAGGCTGAGAAAATGATGGGAATTCTCGAGCGGCAATTTGGAGAAGCTGGCGTGATCCGGATTGGAGCTTTCGATCATGGCAAACCAGGATGGAAGCTGGGCGACATGGTGTTCCAGTTGGATTTTGAAAAGAAAACGATAAAAGCCATTATTCCGACAGATTGGGAGCGTACTACGATCGTATAAAACAAGGACCTAAACTGCTTCACGAAAAGTTCGAACGTCCTCAGGAGCTCCCGCTGACAGGATTGACAAAATGCTCCCGGGCCATGTTCCGATTGGTCTTTTTTGATATCGGCAAAATCCGGACGAGGGATCGGAATCGAACCGATATCGCAGTTACGGAGGTTTTGCTACACTGAATACATGGATGATCGCCGATCGGAAAACTGGTTTCTTTTGGCAATGCTCGCCGTTGTCCTTTTTCTCGCATGGCTGATCCTTGCGCCATATATGAGCGCCCTCGTTCTCGCGGGCACGCTCGCATTTCTTTTCCGGCCCTTGTATCAAAAGTGTCTGCATGTTTTTCGCTATGAATCGGTTGCCGCTTTGAGCGTAGTGGTCATCGTCACTCTTATCATATTCTTGCCGCTTGGATTTTTGGGCGTACGGTTATTCACCGATGCGACCGCGCTTTATTCCCTGCTCGCATCGCACGGCGGCTTCGATCCCGGCACAACGATCGCCAATTTTCTGAATGCGCACTTCAAAAATCTTCCCGTGCACGAGGTCGCCGCGAATTTCAATGGATATGCCCAACAGGGACTCGCATGGCTTATTCAGCATCTCGGATCATTTTTTTCCGGGGTCGCGCAGATTTTCCTCACGGCATTTTTGAGCCTTCTCGGACTTTTCTATTTTCTTAAAGATGGCGAACGCCTGAAAAAATGGATATTCGAGACCATTCCGCTCGCTCCGAAATATACCGAGAGGATCGTGCGCGAGATGGGGGTAGCGGGAAGTTCGGTTATTAAAGGGACGCTTATCGTCGCGATCGCACAGGGGATCGTTTTGGGAGTGGGCTTTCTGCTTTTCAATGTTCCCGATCCGACGTTCTGGGGCGTTCTCGCGGTTCCTGCCTCGATCATCCCCGTGGTGGGGACCTGGCTTGTCGCCGTACCGGCGATTGCCTATCTCTTCCTTACCGGACAAACCGTTGTGGGAATTTGTCTTCTCGTATGGAGCCTGATATGCATCAATCTTATCTATAATGTGTTCTCGCCGCAGCTTATGCATCGCAGCGTGGACATTCATCCCTATCTTATACTCTTGAGCATCTTGGGGGGTATCGGTCTTTTTGGTCCGATCGGATTTCTCGTGGGGCCGCTCGCTATAGCAGCCCTTTTTTCTTTGTTCAAAATATATTCGGGCCTCACCCCCGGGCACGATTAGGATTGTCGCTTGGCGCGTTCCGACAATCATGCGACATCGTCCTTTGGCGCGGAAAACTTTCCGTCTATATACAGATGCTTCGCAAAAAGTTCAAACGTCCATCGGGAGCCTCCGCGCGAATTTTTGAGATGGGTTCAAAACCAAATATAAAATTTTTCTCAAGTGCCGTTGGACATTTCTCCCGGTGTCGTATAATAACGGTATGATGACCCAGGACGAGGCGCTCGCAATCATGAAAACCGGCGCGAATGTGTTCTTGACCGGCCAGCCGGGCAGCGGAAAGACGCATACGGTAAATCGCTACGTTGCCTGGCTTCGCGAACGCGGCATCGAGGCCGCGGTTACGGCTTCGACCGGCATCGCCGCGACGCACATCGGCGGCTTTACGATCCACTCGTGGTGCGGCATCGGTGTCTATCGGTCGCTCACGAAGCAGGAGTTGAAGCATATTGCCGCGAACAAGCGGATCGCAAACCGGGTGCGCAAAGCGCACGTTTTAATAATAGATGAGATATCGATGCTTTCGGCGCAGACGTTCGCCCTCGCGGACGCGGCCTGCCGAACGATACGCGACAACACGCAGCCGTTCGGCGGATTGCAGGTCGTCGCAGTCGGCGATTTTTTTCAATTGCCGCCCGTCGTGAAGCCCGCGGTCAAAGAAGCGGGGGAGCAGGAGCTGATTGTCCGGCATGATGAGGATGACGCGATCTTTGCTTTCGATTCGCTCACGTGGGCCGAGCTCGACCCTGCCGTTTGCTATCTTTCGGAACAGCACCGGCAGGAAGATGCGACGTTTCTCGACCTCCTTGGCGCACTGCGTTCCGGGAAAGTTTCCGCTTCGCACCGAACACTGCTTCACGCGCGCCGCAATGCAACGGTTCCCTCGGATGCGACACAACTTTTTTCGCACAATGTGGACGTTGATCGCGTGAATCAGGTTGCACTTGCAAAACTCGAATCCGATGAACATGTATTCGCGATGGAAGGAAGCGGCCCGAAAGAACTGGTCGCGATGCTCAAGCGCGGCTGTCTTTCGCCGGAGGTTTTGCTTTTGAAAGTCGACGCGCGCGTGATATTTACAAAAAACGATACGGAGCGCCGATTCGCGAACGGGACGCTCGGCATCGTGAGCGGCTTTGCCGAAGAAAGCGGCCACCCGATCGTAAAGACCATGACCGGTGCGAACATTGTCGTAGAGCCCGAGGAGTGGTCTATTGATGACGGCCCGCGCATACTTGCGACGGTGAAGCAGTTCCCGTTGCGGCTTGCATGGGCCATCACTGTACACAAAAGCCAGGGGATGTCCCTCGATGCCGCGCATATGGATCTTTCGCGCGCCTTTGAATACGGGCAGGGATATGTGGCGCTCTCGCGCGTGAGGACGCTCGCCGGGCTTTCGCTCGCCGGATTCAACGAGCGCGCGCTCGAAATGCATCCCGGGATCGCGGCGAAAGACGCGGAGTTCCGCGAGCAGTCTCTTGCGCAGTCCGCCGCGCTCGCAAATATTTCCAAAACGAAACTCGGCGAATTACACGCCGCGTTTATTAAAAAATGCGGAGGAAGTCCGTTCACCGCCGCCAATGCCGCATCTTCAAGAGCAAACGCCGATATGCCGGCATTCGCTTCGGGCGGTCCCTATGCGGCAATACGGCAAAAATATCCAAAAGCGTATATGGTGTGGAGCGATGAGGAGGACGCGGATCTCGCGCACCGCCATGCGTCAGGTGAAAAAACGAAAACGATCGCGGAAGCGTTTGCGAGGCAGCCAAGCGCAATCCGTTCGCGCCTTGCGAAGCTCGGCTTGATCGTGCGTTAGGCCCGAGGACCAATCTCAGGCATCCGAGCGCCCGGCTTCCGATGAAGGAGGAGGAAAAAGTGTCATTGACAAAACGAATTTTCTATCATATGCTTTTCGGCAGTAAGTATTTTTGTCATAAGGAGATGAGCGATGAAATTCGAACGATACGATCTGGACTGCGGAGCTTCTTTCTTTGCGTTTCCTATGCCGCACATGCAAAGCGTTGCGACGGGGATACGCGTGAACGCAGGAACTCGCGACGAGGACTGGACGAAAACCGGCGCGGGCATTCCTCGTGAAGCCGGCCTTGCGCACGCCTGCGAGCACATGCTCTTCCAGGGCAATGCCAGGTTCGGGAACAGCAAAGAGACTACGGCATATCTCGAGGATGTCGGAGGCGTGGCCAACGCTTTCACCTCCAAAGAAATCACGTTCTACTACAACGTCCTTCCCTCGCGACATGCTCTGCGGGCACCGGTATATCTTTACCACCTTCTCTCGGAGCCCCTCCTGCGTCCCGAAGACATCCGCAAGGAAATGCAGAATATCCTTGAGGAGATCAAGATGTATTACGACAACCCGGAGACCTACGCCGAGATCGTATTCGAGGAGATTGCATATGGCGACCATCCGCTCGCGAAATGCGCACTCGGCACTTCCGAAGCGGTGAGCGCATTCTCGCGGGAGGATTTTCTGAGGTACCGCAGCCGCTTCTATCACACGGGAAATTTTACCTTTATCGCCGTCGGTAATTTCGACCCCGGGAAAATGGCCGCGCAATTCAATTCGCTCTTCGGCGCCCAAAAGCAAGGAACAAAAAATGTCCGCGCCCGGGAATCTTCGATCACTCATAAAAAGATAGTGGATGTTGCAGGCAGGGATATTCAGCAACTCCATGTCTTTCTTGGCGCCCCCATCGGCCCCGCCGAGGACCGAAGCACGCTCGCGCTCGAGGTGTTCACGAATATGCTGAGCGGAGGCATGTCTTTTCCGCTCTTCCAGGAAGTGCGCGACAAGCGCGGATTGTGCTATGCCGTGGAGGCGGGGCTCAGTGCGTGCACCGACCGCAGCCTCTTCCATGTGTATCTCGGAACAGATCCCGCCCGCTCGCGCGAAGCGGTTTCCGCAGTCGAAGAGGTGGTCGTGAAAAGCATGGATGACCAGGCCCTCTTCTTCAGGGCGAAAGAACTCATGATCGGGAGGATGGCGCTCCAGTTCGAGAGTCCGGCGAAGATCCTGTACAGCGCCGCAGAGAGTACGGCGCCCGAGGATGTCCCGCAATCTCCCGAGGAAAAGATCGCGGAGATCGAGAGTGTCGAGTTCGAAGAAGTGAAGGCGGCAGCCGAACGATATCTTCTTCCTTCGAATTTCATTCGCACGTTCGTAGGTCCGAAAGATTTCACCGTATGACCAAGTAAAGCCTGCAATCGCAGGCTTTTTTATTTTTCAGCACAGGTTCTTTTCCGGATAAAGAGCGGGCAAAATAACGGCTGGCATTACGATTTTCCGTTCCTGATTATGAATCTTATGATCTTGCTTACGAACGGCGGAAGGTTCGTATTGTTTTAACTCCCGGACAGGGGAGTGAAGCGGGAATAAGAATGCCTGCGATTTCATACATGGTGCCCCCACTTGGAATCGAACCTAGGTCAATTGCTTACGATTGGCAACTCATCAAAAATACGAATGGCTCTGCAAAAAGTTTCTGGTGCCCCCACTTGGAGTCGAACCAAGGTCAATTGCTTAAAAGGCAACTGCTTTACCGTTAAGCTATGGGGGCACTAGAAATTTTTTGCCGTTGTAGGCATTCGTATTTTTGATGAGTGAACCAATCGATGTAATTTTAACCCTTGGTTAAAATTACATCAAAGGCAACTGCTTTACCGTTAAGCTATGGGGGCGTACAAAAGTATATTACTGGAAATTGCGGCAAAAATCAAAGTTTTCCCGGCTTTGATTTTTATTAGTTTTTCAGCGATACTGGAGCTTTAACTCTATGATCGAATTCCGCGTGCTCAAACAATCGAAAAAAAGCCGGGCGCGGCTCGGGGTT
>DATLTV010000088.1:0-5759 GCA_035533375.1 Minisyncoccota bacterium | reverse complement strand
CCGGCGTATTGAAATCGTCATCCATCGCTTCTTCGAATTGCCTGCGGGATTCGGAAACTTTCGCCGGCATGTCAACATTCGATGTCGACGCGGTATTCTGCCGCGCGGCCAGCGCGAGGCGACCGACGAACTGGTGCACCTTCGAGAACGATCCTTTCGACTGCGCAAGCAGTTCCTTCGTGTAATCCATGGGGGATCGGTAGTGGTGGGCGAGGACCATCCAGCGGAAGATATTTGAAGCATTCCGGCTCGCGAAGTCGTCGATCGTGATGAAATTGCCGAGCGACTTCGACATTTTTTTGCCGTTCACAAAAAGGAATCCCGCGTGCATCCAGACGTTCACGAAAGGCGCGTTGCCCGAAAGCTCCGCCTGCCCGGCGGACAGGGATTCCGCCTGCGCGATCTCGGCTTCGTGATGGGGAAATTTCAAATCAAGCGCACCGCCGTGCAATTCATAATGCAGTCCGAAGAATTTTTCCGTGATCGCGGTGTCCTCGATGTGCCAGCCCGGACGGCCGAACCCCAATTCCGTTTTCCAGCCCGGCTCGCCCTCGTGCGAAAATTTCCAAAGCGCGAAATCTCCTTTATTCCTTTTTTTATCGCTCTCGTCGATGCGGCTCACGCCGTCCTCAGCCTGTTCGATCGTGCGCCGTGCGAGCTTGCCGTATTCGGGAAATTTTTTGAGATCGAAGTAATAACCGTCGCCCTCTATTAAATAAGCATGGCCGCTCGCCTTGAGCCGCGTGACCTGGCTCACGATCTGCGGAATGTAGTCCGTCGCGCGCGCATATTTGTCGACGGAGGTAATACCGAGCCGTTTCATGTCCGCAAGAAAGATTTTTTCGAATCGACGACTCGTGGTTTTCCAATCGACTCCGTCTTCCTTCGCCCGCGCGATGATTTTGTCGTCGATGTCCGTGATGTTTTGCAGATAAAAAAGCTTCGCGCCGCGGCTGCGGAGATAGCGCGCGATGATGTCGAAGACCATGAACGTCCGTGCGTTCCCGATATGCGGATAATCGTAGACTGTCGGTCCGCAGACGAAAAGGCGGATCGGCGTTTTTTTGTCTGCGGGCGAGGGCAATCGTTCCTTCGCTCCCGTGAGGGTATTATAGAGCTTCACCATGGGGATCGATTCCTATCATTCTACCACACGAAAACAAAAAGAGTTTTTTGCCGCGTATTTCGAAGTACAAGCGGTTTTGGACAGCGCGGACCGGGCCAAATAAAAAACGAGGCTTTTGCGCCTCGTTTCGGGAAAAAGTATTATTCGCCGCCCATTTTCGCTTCCTGCCGGTTCCTCGCCGGCATCTTTTCCAGCGGACTCATCGTTACAAACCGTTCCTCGCCGTCGGAGGCGAACGCCATGGGCTGCGGCCACACGATTTCCACGTTTATCTCATTCGCATCCGTGTTGAATTCGGCCTGGAGGATTACGACCGGCTGCACTTCGCTGCCGCTCACGAGTTCGATCTCCTCGCGGACAATTCGCCGATACCCTTTGGGAAAAGCGACTCCGGCCGTTGCCCAGAGGCCGAAGGCTGAGGAGAATGTTCCGGTTTTGATCTTCGTCTCGCCCCGTGCATAGCTTGCGAGCCGTCGGGACCACAACGGTTGATTGTCGGAAACGACATAGGAGACTTGTCGCACTTTCGTTTCATGCGACAGGCGCTTCGGCAGTTTTGCATCGAAAACGACGAAACGGACGACGCCAGCGAAGTTTTCGCCAGGAGTGTATTGTTTCGGGACTTGGAATTTCGCATTCGTCGTTTTTCCCTGGTCGACGATGAATGTTTTGGATATCGTGATGGTGATGGGAAAAGAGGTATTTTTCGCCGCGCCGTTTCCCGCTCCGCCACCGATGCAAGCGGCGCACAAGAGGGGTGCGAGCAACACTTTTCTCATTTTTTTCGCTCCTTCGATTTTCCGTAAAGCAGATTCTGCCCACAGGGTAGCAGAATTTTGTATGCCGGTCAATCGGCGGGCAAGACGCCATGACCGGCTCCCGAAAAACGATGTCCGCCGCCATTTTCACGTGCAAACAAAAAGCGCATCGTTTCGGTGTGCCAATTATCTTAAATCAAACGATCGTTCGATTTAAGACGTGACTATTTCCGGAAAGCACAGGTTATGCCGATTCTCGTCGGGACGACAAGCCGCTAAGGGTGGAAATAAAATGCGACGGCGATGATCGCGTAGGCGGTCATGAGCTGCAGGCCTTCGAGCCAGTTTGATTCACCGTCCGCGACGACGATGTTCACGAGCAGCACCGAAAGAACGAGGGCGACCAGTTCAAAGGTGCTGAAAACAAGCGTCATTTGGTGCGCGAAAAACAGGCTTGCAAGCACGAGGAAGGGAGCCACGAACATCGCGATCTGCGAAGCCGATCCGATTGCGACTTGGAGTGCAAGACCCATTTTATTCTTCGCGGCGACCATGACGGCGGATACATGTTCCGCGGCATTTCCGATGATCGCGATGAAGACGATGCCGACGAACGCCTCCGTCCAGCCGAAGGCCGCTATGAGAGGCGTGATGGAACCCACGAGGATCTGACTCATCCAGGCGACGAGGACGGTCGCGATCGCGAGCACCCAAACGCTTTTTGCCGTACTCCAACCGCCGCCTTCCTCGACGCCGACTTCCGCCGTGTAAAGATGTTTGTGCGTGTGAAGAGAAAAAACGAGGCTCGCGGCGTAGAGAACGATGAGCACGAGAGAAACAAGCACGCTCATGTTCAGGGTGAGCATGCCGACTGCACCGGGAACAGTTTGCACGAAGATCGCGGGGACGACGAGCGCGATCACGGCAAGGAATAATGACGATCCGCTCGCGAGCGCGGCGGTTTTGTTAAACTCCTGTTTTTTATAACGCGTGCCGCCGAGGAACATGGCGCTGCCGAGGACAAGCAGGAGGTTCCCTATAATAGAGCCCGTGAGCGATGCTTTCACGATTTCGATGAGGCCCGCATTCAGCGCGAACGCACCGATGATGAGCTCCGTGGCGTTTCCGAACGTGGCGTTCAATAGCCCGCCGAGTGCATGGCTCGTGCGCGACGCGAGCTTTTCCGTCGCTTCGCCGATAAACTTTGCGAGCGGGACGATTGCGATCGCGGAGAGAAAAAAGAGGACGACAGGGGAGGCGCCGAGCGCCCGGACCGCGAGCGTGGCAGGAATAAAAGCGAGGAGAATAAGGAAGAAAATATTCATATAAGCTCGTAAGCTCGTAAGCTCGTAAGCTCGTAAGCCGATCCGTTATTGAGTGGCTAACGAGCGCTTACGAGCTATCGAGCTAATTCACAGCCACCCCTTCTTCTTGAAATACATGAAAAGCGTCGCCATCGCGACGGCCATGATGCCGAGGATGATCCAGAACGCCCCGGGCAGTTTGATGATCGGAGTATCGTTCGTATTCATACTGAAGAGCGCGGCGAAGAGCATAAAAGGGAACGTGAGGAACGAAAGCGTCGTGAACGTTTTCATCACCTCGTTGATTTTCAGGTTCATGAGCTGATTGTTCGTGTCTTCGAAGTCGCCGACGGCCTCGCGATAATCCTCGACGCGATTCACGATCTTCAAATGATCGCCGACCAGGTCTTCGAGATACACTCGCGCCGGTTCGCCCCAGAATTTCAGGCCATATACGAGGAGCGATTTGAGGATCGGCCCCTGGTGTCGCACGATGATGCGGTATTCGGAAACGTCGCGCTTCAGCCGCGATATTTTCTGCAACACGTCCTTCTCGTTGTTCTTGAAAAGCTCCGCGCCGACTTTCTCCGTTTTCTCCGCGATGTGCCGGAGCTGCCGCTCCTGAAAATTGAAAAGCGATTCGACGATATCGTACGTGAGGCGGAGCGAACTCTCCGCAGTCCGGTCCTTCAGGTAGGTCAGCGCCTCGAGATCTTCGTAGTGCACGGTCACGACGAAGTCCTTGGTAATGATGAAATCGATCTCCGCGCGGCGGGACGCTTCTTCCTTCGGATCGTAGACCGGAAAATAATAGATCAGATAGAGATAGTGGTCGTACGCTTCGACCCGCGAGCGCGCCGACGGGCTTTTGAGTTCCTCGAGGATCACGGGGTGCAAGTGAAATTTCTTTTGCAGCCACTCGAAGTCCTTTTGGTCCGGTTTCGGCAGGTCGATCCACTGCGCGCCGGGTTTCACGGAAGCGAGCGCGAAGCCGGATGCTACGCGGTTCGTCAACTTCATTTTGGAAGGCATGTATTTATTATAGCCGATTCGAGCCCCGGTCGAAAATGCCTTCGGCGCGGAATAAAAAAGGCGCGTATCGGTTTCCCGTACGCGCCCTGGATTGCGGCTACTTCGCCTGCGAGGTCGCCGCTGGCCTCTCTTTTCCACAATGCTGCTTGAACCGGATCCGCCGGCAGCGGTGGAGTCCCCATCCGTACCATGCACAGCTCTTCCCTGAGCAGATTTCCTTCTTGCACTCTGTAGCGCGGGAAGGTTCGAAAGCCGAGGGATTTACGCCGATCCGGACGAGCTCGCCGACCCTTTCGAGGGAGAGCTTCGTTGCCGGGGCGGCGTGCGTGGTGCTGCCGTTCATGATGGAGTGGCTGCCGTTCGCGTCGAAGAGGTACCATTCGGGGCATTGCGGAATGGTTCCGGGCTGGCCGAGCAGTTTCCAGTTCTGCGGAACCGCTTTGCCGTGCGCCTTCAATTCTTCGATACGAAGTATCTGCACTGTATCGGTGAGATTCATGTGCAGGTGATTGTTCGTTTGGACCAATGCATGATGGTCGGATGTCATCTGCACGACCACTCCGGCCTTGCATCCGTGCCGGGAGCGCGCGTATTTCGCGAATTCCTTCGAGTCCGACATGCCGAGGACGAACTTCACTTTGCCGCGCTGGGTTCTTACTTCGCCCACTGCGGCTTTTCCGAAATCGGTTCCCGCCTTCTCGTAGAAGACGAGCGCCTGTTCGAAAATATCGTCCAGGATATCGAATACCCATTTCTCCACGGCCTCGTCGCTTTGCCCTGCGGCATAACGGGTTTTGATGAGAGCGGGGAGTTCGTACGGATTTTTCCCGAGGGCCGAATCCCGATCAAGGACGAATTGGAAGAACTGTTTCAGCGCTTCGTCTTCATCGATGCCGAGATGTTTTGCGACGAGTGTCGCCGAACACTCGTTTTCGATCCGCTCGCCGTTCGGCCCGTGCTCGTCGAATGGTCCGTGGCCGATGCCGACGCAAATCGTGCCCTTGTCGAGCAGGCTTTGCCAGGTCTCTCCGGCAGGCATGCTCTTCCAATAAATCATCTTCGCATCGCGCACTCCGGGAAAATCGGTATTCCCGAAACGCATGAGCGTTCTTGCCGCCACGAATTCATCTTCATGGCATCCGGTATGGGTCGCTATCGTATTATAGGTGGTCATAAACATACCTTTCCGGAGCGTTCCGCTCCAAATCTGGATGTGAAATTGTGAATCTACCGCTGACCGCATTCTACCATGTATTTCACTAAAAAGTCAAGCGTTTGTAAGCTACTGGTTATTATTAAATCGAACGATCGTCCGATTTAATACAAAGCTTCGAATTTTGAGCTTTCGAGGACGCCATACGGGCAACGAGGGGTTTCTTAAGGCGTAGGTTTTCCTCCTTTAGGGAGTGTCGAAGGGCATCCAGGCATATGCTTTTCCTACGGCGCAGGTTTTCATTCCTGAAGAGGTTAGAACCCATCTCAAAAATACCGCGGGCCGCGATATCGGCCGCGCTTCGCGAGGCCGCGAAGCAAGGATGA
>DATLTV010000087.1:0-7163 GCA_035533375.1 Minisyncoccota bacterium | reverse complement strand
ACGCGCCAGCCTTTGTCCTTGAGTTGACGCGCGACATTCGCGCCCATTTTGCCGAGGCCGAAGACACCGATCTCTTTCGGAAGAAGCGCGGATGCCCGCCGCACCGTAGCTTCGTCCGCAACGGCGGCTTCGATGGAAATGGCCGGACTGTCGGGCGCATAGCGCGCGAGCGGCACGATCCCCTTCTGCCAGCCGTTTTCTATCGGATCGACGAACTTCCACATCGCGGCGATCTCTTCACTCGAAACGAAAAGCGCCTGGTCGCCCGAAATGCAATCCATGAGCAATTTCTCGTACTCCTCCGTGTACTGTGATTTCTTTCCTCCTTTCCGCAGGTCGAATTCGAACGTCCGCTCTTCGAGTTCCATCGCGTGGCCGGCCTTCTTCGACCAGAAACGGATCGTGATGCCTTCGACCGGGTCCTGGCGGAAGACGAGCGAGTTTTTATAGTGATCCGGCGCGCCCTCGCCATGCTTCACCCGCAGTTCGGCGCACAGGCAGGGCTCGGGATGGCGAAAAACCACTTCGACATCCGTAACCTCGTTCCCGCCGCGCGGCGCAAGCCGTTTCCCCGCTTCCATGACGATCGTCACTCCTTCCCAGCGCGGATGCAAAAGAAATGCTTTCATGCGGAAATACGTTTCGGTTTCGGAATTGGAAGCGACGCCTTTGATATTGCGATATCCTTCATATTGCGCGCGGAAGGTCGAACGTTTTACGTCCGCCTCGGAGAGCGGCACAAGCGTTTCGAGGATTGCCGCGCGGTTCGCGCGGATTGCTCCGGCGCTCAGGTTGCGCGGCTCATCCATGGTCGTAAGCGCGAGCATCTGCAAAAGATGATTCTGTCCCACGTCGCGCAGGGCGCCCACCGGATCGTAAAACGCGCCGCGGTCTTCGACGCCCACGTTTTCGAGCTCGCGGATGTAGATCTTCTCGATGAGCCCGCTTCCCCACTGGTCTTCGAATAAATTGTTGAAAAATCTGAACGCAAGGATGTTCTGGAACGCCTCCTTCGCGAGATAATGGTCGATGCGATAGATTTGCTCCTCTTTAAACAGTTTCCCGAGCTTCAGGTCGAGCGCTTTCGCGCTCTTTTCGTCGGAGCCGAACGGTTTTTCGACAATCACGCGCGTCCAGCCTTCCCCGTCTTCGCCGCATCCTTCCGCCAAACCGCTTTTTTTCAAATGATCGAAGATCTCTTCGTAAAACTGCGGTGGCACGGAAAGATAAAACAGTTTGTTCGTGCATACCCCCCAGGCGTCGTCGATCTTTTTGAGCTTTTCACCGAGCGCCGCGTAGTCGTGGAAATTGTTGAACGAAAGTTTCGCGTACGTGGCAAGGCCGAGGAAAGCATCCACGGATCCCCGCCGCGCATCGGGCACTTTTGCGCCGAGAATCGCCCGCAGATGCGCCTTCAGATCGTCGTCATTCCACTCGCGACGCGAGACACCCACGAGCTCGAACTTCTGCGGCAGTTCCTTCTTCTCGAACAAATTGAAAAGCGCCGGCGCGATCTTTTTCGCCGTGAGATCGCCGGTAACGCCCAAAATAACGAGAATGGTCGGCACGTCCGCCGGAACAAAATGCTTCCCTGAGTCCATATCTTTATTCTATAGCAAAATCCTCGTAATTTCTAATTCGGTCGGAGAATTTGAAATCGATCTTCTCCACTTTCGCGAATGGCGGTCCCTTCCGGCACCATGCTAAAAATCGCTCCAGATCCGCTTCATCGCCTTCTGCTTCCGTGGCGACCGATCCATCCGGTTCGTTGCGTACGAATCCCGTGAGTCCGAATTTCACCGCGGCGTCCCGCGCGAAAAACCTGAAACCGACTCCCTGCACGACGCCCGAGATTCGCAGAACCACTCTCAAAATACATTCCGGCCGCGTTGCGAGGAATTTTCCCGATCCCGCGAGGCTTGCTGAGGAAGGTGTGCCTTTGGCACTCCGACCGAGGCGTAACGCAGCGGGGCGGGAAAATTCCCGCAACCTTTTGGGATAGGGCAAATCTCGCGAATCGCCGTGTCGTTGCGGGCGAGGAGCATCGACATGCACCTTCGCCCTTACTCCTCGCGCTTCGCGAGATTTGCCGCTATCGCGGCTGAAGGTATTTTGAGAGTGGTTCTTGTCGAGATGCTTCATATACAGGTTCTGTCACGGTAAAGCGTCCGTGATGAAATTCCTATGCCGTTTCGGGAAGCGAAAGCCGGAACGTACTGCCTTTGTCCGCGCCGGGAGATTTGGCTGATATCGTACCGCCGTGCGCTTCCGCGATCTTCCGCGCGATAAAAAGGCCGAGACCCGTGCCCAAGATCTGCTTTTTCACGCGTTCGTCGCGGACGAATTCTTCGAAGAGATGCGGCGCGAGCTCCGGCGAGAAGCCGACGCCGGAATCCGAAACGGAAATCGTCGCGATACCGCTCGCTTCCTTGAGCTCGATGCGCACGAACCCGCTCGGCGTGTATTTGATGGCGTTGTCCGCGAGATTTTGGATAACCTGCTTCAGTTTCTCGTCGACGTTCACCCACACCGCATGTTCGGGCGAATCGAACGTGAACTCCAATTTTTTCGCTTCGGCAAGCGGCTTCAGAAGCTCGAATACCTCGCGCGCCATCTCGCGCAGATCTACTTTGACGAACTGATAATCCATCTTTCCTTCTTCGACTTTTCGAAGATCAAGCAACGTATTGATAAGCGCAATCAGATCGTTCGCGGATCGCATCATTTTTCCCACAGTTTCTTTTCCTTTTTCGTCGGCGGTTCCCATCTGTCCGCCCAAAAGCAGCGACCCGAATCCTTTGATCGCCGCGAGCGGCGACTTCATCTGATGCGAGGCGAGGGATAAGAGACTTGTTTTGAAAAGAGAAAGCTCTTCGAGCTGGCGGTTTTTGTCCTCCAGCTCTTTGTCGAGCCGCTGCAGTTCTTCCCGCTGTTTTACTTCAAGATGCACGCTGCGGATAAGAAGGATTCCTACGCCAAGGAGAGACGCCAATATGACCGCCTGGAGAATGATCTGTGCAAGCGATTGCGCCTGTACGAGCTCAAGCAGACTCACGACAAGGAGGGCGGCGACAAAAACCTGAGCACTCACCACCTTCACATTAAACATCTTATTCTTGACGATGGAATAGCTCGTGAGCGCGATGAACGGAAAAACGAACAGCGCGCCGAACTGCAAATAACGGGTGTCGTTCAAAAACACCGGCAGGGCGAAATTCGACGTGATGATAAGCACGAACATAATGAGGGCGCCCGCGCCGATGAGGTAATACTGCTTCGCGGCGGCGTCTTTCGCGCGTAGCGTCTTCATGATCAAAAGCACGAGCCCCGCCACCGTGAATCCTACGCTCGTCATGCCGAAGACCGGTATCACGGGGCCGTTCACGACCGAAGCGATCGTCCCGTCCGCGGCGACGCTCGCGATGCGTTCGAAAATAAGCGGCGTGAGTGTAAGCACGGCAACAACGGCGGCGATCCCGGGCACCACCCGCCACATGTTGCGCGGCGAAAATTTTTCTTCGCCGGGAAAGACAACGGCGAATTTAAGGAAAAAATATGTTTCCCAGACGACGGCGAAAACAGTGAGGCGCAACAGGATAAACGCAAGCATCGCCGGCCGCACGTGGTAGCTCAAATAATTGCAAGTTCCCCAGACGACCGTCCAGAGCGTGAATCCGAGGAAGGCGCGATGCGTGGGACTTTTCGGCTTCTCGAAATAGACGAGAAAGCCGATGATCGCCGTCACGATCACGACGACGCCCAAAACGAGCAGATCCCAATGTGAAAAAATGTCGATTTGAGGCATAGATTATAAAATTGAATCGATAAGGCGCTCGATCTCTCCGAGCGCTATTTTTTCCGCCGCCGCATTCCAAAATACATTCTTCATTTTACCGACAAAATCTTTGCCGCCGAAAAATTGATGCGCGAGCTTTCCCTCCTTCGCGCCCGCTTCCGGCCCGCGGATCACGCGCGTGCGGATATTTGCACGATCCTTTGCGAGCCGTTCGGCGTAGGCGACGGTCCCGGCGGGCACGATCGTATCACCGTCTCCCCAGACCAGAACCACCGGCATGCCGGCGGGAATCTTCTCGAGATCCGCGCTTTTTTGGAAAACGCCCGGCGGATAGAAAATGAGCGGCGAAACGCCAAAGAGCCCTTTCACCGCGGCATCCGGCGATTCCGCAATCTGCCGCGCGGCGAAAATGAATCCTCCGCTCATGCCCCCGAGAATGATCTCACCTGCTCCGCGCGCCTTGAGCGCGGCGATGCGCTCGCGAAGCACTGTAAAAAACTTCGGTTCGTCGTACGCATTCGCGAATGCGATCCGGCGTGCGTTCGCGCCCGGAAGCGCCGTAAGCCCCAATATCTTCCAGGAGCTTTTCGCGACATGCTGTCCCTCAAAAATATCGATGCCTTCGATTATTATACCGCGCTTCGCGAGCGCATTGAACGAACCGAGCAGGGACGGCGGCAATCCGACGATGGGGCTTATGAAAACGATCGCTTTCATTTGAATGTGATATTCGGCGATTTTCGGGTGCATATCGCGGAAGGAGCGGGTGCGTGGCCGAGGCGGAACGCCATGATGGGCGCTCGATCGCGGGCGTCGAGCGCTTCAAGCATTTTTCCGTAGTTCGATCCGATCATCGCGGCATGCTTTTCCGAAAAAACTTTTTGGTTTTTGCCGCCGAGCCGCATGGCGGCGAAGATGAGCCCCGTCACGGGCTGAAGCGAGATGCCGAGCGAGGCCGCCGTAAGCCACAGCCGCTGCATGGCGCGGCCGGCAAGAAGCACGTCCGCCGGTTCGGCGCGGTTGAGCAGAAGCGCGCCGAATCCCGCGCCCGTCGCATAAAGCTTTGCGTCTTCGCGTGCGATAAATCGGGAAAGGCCGAGGCCGTTTAAAAGCCGTATGGCCGGCCAATGGCTCGCAAGCCAAAACACCGCGCGCTGCGGCAGCATGAATTCCATCGTATCGATGAAAAGCCCTCCATGCACCCGACGTTCCTCCGCTTCCGACCAGATCACATCCTTAAAAAGCAGGCGGTGAAGCGCGCGGTCTTCGAGGATCACGGTTTCGATACAGGCGCCGGCGGCGGCAAGCTCCGACTGTTTCCGCGGATCGCTCACCAAGACAAATGAAAGATTCTTCTCCGCGCCGAAATGCGTGACGGCCGCATTGAGCGCCATGCGCTCGCGCGAGGTAAGTGGAGCTTGTTCATACGGGCGGCGATTCGTATGCCGCGCGCGGATCGCGGGAAAAAGCGGATCTTTTTTCGCGTTGCGCTCGGGCGCGAACTCGATCGTCGCGGTGAGCGTTGCGTCGCTCGGATTTGGAAACGGCAGTACGTTCGCCGCATACCCGGACTCCGCGGCGGCGATTACCATATTTTCGACCACCCCGCCGTGCGCGATATACGATCCACGCTGTTCGTAGTTCAAAACCGGATTGTCTTTTTCGGGAAGATTGAAAACGCGTATCGAATCCCCTTCCGCTTCGAACCGCCACGGCTGCGAATTGTCGCCCGATGGCGCCTGCACCCCGGTTTCGATGATCTGTTGTATATCGTCGCGGGAAATCATGGTTTTTGCTGCCGCATCATCTTTTTTATGAACTTCGCGAATGCGATCTTGCGTGAAAGCCAGCCCCAACGGTAACCCGATTCAAAAACGGAGTCGAGGCTTACCTGATATCGGCCGGATTTTATTTTCGGATCTTTGAGCGCGATACGGCGCGAAAGATACGCGAGCGTCGTTCCACAAAGGTTCGCCGCCGTGCCGAGCTGGGGCCAGGAATAGAGCGATTTCCCGACTTCGGCCACCGAACCCAGCATGCGCGGCACGGCAAGGTTCGCCCCTGCGATGCGCGCCGCGACCTTCGGCAGATCCTGCGGCGGCATGTTCTTCAATCCTTCGGCAGTGAGGCCGCCCGCATAGCCGTGGAGAATCGGGTAGTTCTTGTCGAGATCATAGCGCTCGATATCAACGATATTGCCGTCGCCGTTGTCCGTCCCCATGATCACGGGAATTCCCCGCGCACGCGCGAGCTCGCGGACTTTCAATTTCCAATAGGGATTATCCATAACCTCAAGAAGAACATCCACGCCTTCGAGAAATTTCTCCGCATTTTCTTCGCGGATGCCTTCGGAGGAAATTTCCACGGCGGCGTACGGATTTATTTCGGAAATGTCGCGTGCGGTGGCGACGGCTTTGTTCACGCCCACATTATGGAACCCGGTGCGGATGCGGTTCAGATTGTCGCCCGAAAGCGAATCGGGGTCGGCGAGCTTGATCTGCTTTGCGCCGCCCGTCATCGCAATCGTCATCGCCGCATGGCTTCCCACGCTCATGCCCAGAATGCCGATCGTCGCGCCGTAGAACGCTTTTTGCTCTTCGACCGTGATCAAATAACGATTCCTGCCCGTTCGCAATTCCTCGTGCAGCTCTTCGGCCAAAAAATGCACGAGCGCGTTGCGCCAGGGAAAGTAGAACCAGGAACCGGCTTCGTCTTCCGTCTTCGCGCCGAAGTGTTCTTTTGCGAACGCTCCGAAATCCGCCGCGTAATTTTTGTCGAAGCGATATTTCGGATTGCGCAAAAGGAAAAGCTCTTCAAGATTTTTCCGGTACTGGTCGACGACAATGAGTTCGGGATGTTTTTCCTTCAATGCGGCGAAACCGCTCGCGCGCTGTGCCACGGGCCTGAAAGATTCTCGGTCGATCGTTTCTTGTGCCATATCTTATTATAGTACCGATTTTTTTACCCATTTCTGCTTGCCGCCCGGCCGAAAATACTCGGGGCTTTCGTACGGACAGAGAACGATCTTCGGCAGCGCACGCTTGCCGAGATGCGCGGAGAGCTCGCGGAATTCGGAATTGCCTTTTTGCATCTGCGCGATGACCGCATCAAGGGCTTTCTTCGCGAGCGCCGGCTTCGTTTTTTGTAAGCGGCGCAGCTCGATGTTCACCTGCCAATATTGGTTGTTTTTACCGTCGAACTTTGCCTCCATGGTGAATTTGCCCGTGAAAAATCGGGCGAGGGACGATTCGATGAGCGCCTCGCGAACCGGCTCCGGATAGATCTTCAGGCCATAAAGAGAGATTGCGGCATCGTTCCGTTCATAAACATAGACATACGGCAGATGCGACAAGGGACCGATCCCCGC
>DATLTV010000086.1:0-5217 GCA_035533375.1 Minisyncoccota bacterium | reverse complement strand
GCCGGGACGAAGGGAGGACGCGAAGGATAAAGGAAAGCGCGCCGACAAAGAAAATGATAATATAATCCTATGTCTTGGTTCATCCTTTTTGTTTTCGGCATCGCGATCGGAAGTTTTTTGAATGTGGTCGCATTGCGCTATGATCCCGACCGCTTTCTTTTTTCAACGAAACGGATCGGCGGCAGATCGCACTGCCCGCACTGCAAAAAAACGCTGCGTTGGTTCGAGCTCGTTCCGCTCGCGAGTTTCGCGTTTCAGCTTGGCCGCTGCCGTCGTTGCCGAGCGCGCCTCGGTGTCCGCTATCCGATCGTTGAGATACTGAGCGGTTCGATCTTCGTTTTTGTTCCACTGCGTCTTGGCATTATTTTCCCCTCGATTCTCAATCCTCAATTTTCGAGCCTCGCTGCGATTTGGATCATCGTATTCGAATTGCTGTTGCTCATGTCGCTCGTGGATATCCAGATTTCCATCATCCCCGACGAGATCAATATCGCGCTGCTTGCGCTCGGCGCGATCATGCTTGCAGCCGTTCCCGCCGCGAACGATTTGACCGGTTCGTACGCCGTATTCTTCGCCGCGGCTCCGGGCGCGCTTGCGAGCCATTTGTTCGGCGCGCTTTTTGCGCTCGCGTTCTTCGGAGCGATCATTCTTATCACGCGCGGGCGGGGGATGGGGCTCGGCGACTTCAAGCTTGCGGTGCCCCTCGGCCTTCTTTTCGGGCTCGCGGGTACGCTGCTGTTCACTGCCGTCGGTTTCATTATCGGTGCGGCGTTCGGCGTCGCCCAGATAGCCGCCGGCCGCAAACACATGAAAAGCGCGCTGCCGTTCGGCCCTTTCCTCGCGATCGGCGCCGCAATCGTTTTCTTCGGAGGGTTGGAACTCATGCGTTTCTATATAGGGCTCATGGCGGCATGATATAGTTATAGAGGTTCTTCGGACGGACAGAATACTAAAAATATACACATGCATCTCAACGCATCCGCCAAAGGACTCAAGTCCGGTTTCACTCTCATCGAAATTCTCGTGGTCATCGCTATTTCGGCGTTCCTGTCTTCGTTCGCCATCATCTACAGCAAAACCGGCCAGAACCAAGTGACGCTCTCCGTCGACGAACAGCGGATCGTTGCCGCCATAGCAAAAGCGCGCTCGCTCACGGTCACCACCTTCAAGGATGTCGCCGCGGGCCAGGCGAGTACGTGCGGCTATGGTATGAAGATCAATTACGCCGCGAACACCTATTCGCTGTTTTCCTATCTGCCTCCCACCGGAGTGCCTGCGCCCGCATGCAATTCGGTCGTAAACATCGATCCGGCCCAGATCGACCAAAGCGCCGCGGCCGCCAAGGCACTCGCCGATTATCAGAACCTTCCTCTCGATTCCCATATTGTGTTCAACTCCTCGCCCTTGGACAGCATGACGTACGTCCTCTTTGTCGCGCCTGAGCCGAGAACGATTGTGAGCGTGAGCGCGAACGGCAATGCCAGTTTGAATCCGGCAAGCGTGCATCTTCAAACCTCCAACGGCATGTCCAATGTCACGGTCACGGTAAACGACGCCGGACAGGTGGATTTTTGATAAAAGCCATGATCAAACGCATTATAAAGACGACACAACTTCCCGTTTTCCTCCGCCCCGTGTCGCGGCACGGGGTAAACTCCAGCGGAGGACGATGGAGTTCTTATGATCATCGCAGCGCTTTCACGCTTGTCGAAACGATTGTCGCGATCGGGGTGTTTTCAATTACCGTGAGCATCGCGCTCGGGGGGCTCGTGACTGCCCTGCGGACCCAGCGGCAGGTCGCCGCGTTCATTTCCGCCGACAACAACGTGAGTCTGGTCCTCGAACAGATAGCGCGCGAAGCGCGCACGGGCTACGATTTTTGCCGGCCCAATAGCTGTCCGCCTGGCGAGATTGATTTTGTGAACGCGGTCGGCGTCCCCGTAATCTACCGGCTTGCGGGCGGCGCAATCGAGCGCGCGGAGGAGAATTTGACGAACGGCACTTACACTTTTTCTCCGCTCACGGGCATAAACGTCACGGTCGCGTACCTGAATTTCGTCGTATTCGGCAATCAGCCCACCGACAACTGGCCGCCGCGGATTACGATCTCCATCGGCATTTCGGCGAACAGCCTCGGCATTTCGAGCGACGTGACGAACTTACAGACGACCGTGAGCTCGCGCCAGATGGACGCCTTGGCCCCCTAATTTTTCAAACCAACCACTATTATGCGCACACAACAAAGAGCCGGCCAAATGCTCGTCGAAGCCATTATCGCATCAAGCGTGCTTATTATGGGATTTATGGGGATTCTCGCCCTCCTTTCGCGATCGCTCAGCCTGAACCGCATCGCGACCGACAATTATCGCGGCTCGTATTTAGCGTCCGAAGGGATCGAGATCGTAAAAAATATGCTCGATCATAATACCGAGCTCAATATTGCCGCCGGCGCCGTGGGCACGAGTTGGGACTCTCTTCAGGGATTCGCCACGGACGCGCAGACATACGTCGTCGATTACACGAGCACCAAGCTTTCAATCAATACCGGCAAGCCGCTCGATTTCGATCCGACGACCGGTTTCTATTCCTATGCAAACGGCAACCCCAATAAACAATCGAATTTCACGCGGACGATCAAATTCACGCATATCGGATCGTATCGCTTGGATGTCCAATCAATCGTCACCTGGCAGACCGGCGTTTTCTTTTCTTCGGTCGAGGCCGATGACCAGTTCTATAATTGGTGGCCGGTGAGCGCCATAATCCCGCCGCCGCCGCCCGTGCCGCCATAATTAACTTTTCTCGCTTCTGCTCCAGGCGCGATGGAATCTATCCGCGCGCAAGCGTGAATTATCGTGCTATGGCAAACATATTTGAGGAGGAGCCATGCGTATGGATAAGAGCGAATACCTTTTGATGTGATTGTGATATAATAAAGCAATGAAGGTCGGAAGGAAAAATTTTTGGATATTGCTCGCCGCGATCGTCGCGGTGACTCTCCTTGCCGTGTTTTTCGCGGCGCGACCTCCTGTCGGCACTGGCAGTAAGCCGAACACCGTCGTCGTGCCGCTTCACTTTACGAAAATAGATCCAAACGCGCTTCCGCCCGGAGCGCCGCTTGGAGCCGTAACGTCGGCCGGACTTCCGTCGTCGTTTCCGAAAGGACTTGTGATGGGCACCGATGCCGTCATGACCGTTTTGAACGGGCTTCCTTCGACGAGCACCGCTCCACATGCGGCGCCCGCGAACGAGTATACGCTGACCTGGAGCGCGGCATCATCTGCTTCTTCGCTCTTCGCCTCTTATAAAGATTACTTCGATAAGAACGGTTGGACCGTTGCCTACGAAGACTCGGCTTCTTCGTCGGCATACGTGCAGGCGACCATGGCATCGTCGACCGCGCTTGTCGTCATGATACCGGATGGGAGCGGCGCGCAGGTGACCGTCGATTATGTCTCTCGTTAAAATGAAAACCATGCTTAAAATCGTAAAACATTTTGCCCTCGTCTGTCCGCTTTTGGCGGGAATGTTTGCGGTCGCAATATTGTTCTCGGCGGTTCCTGTTGTGCATGCACAAAGTGCGGCTCCCGTCATAGGCATACAAGCCGCCGAATCCCGTAGTAGCGGTTGTACTAAAAACTTGACTAACATGCAATATTCAAGCGATCCGATTACCACCTATGCCGGCTCAGCTGCATATGACGGAAGTCCGTATGGTAATACTGATTGCGCGAGAATTTACCTCTCGGGACAGGGGACCTTTACCAGCGATTTTCAAATCGGGGTGCGGATGCAAAATCCAAAGTTGCCCGGTGGGTGGGGGCCATGGGGCTGGTCTCCTTGGGCAAGCGCTGTTGCGGGTTCGGGCGGCCAATGGTCTCCCTGGGTCGGCGCCATCCAGAACGTAGGATCGGATCCGGGGCACGCTATGTATCAAGTTGCGGTCAACACAAAGTCGTCTTCCGGCAAACTTTTCGTGAATACGAGCGTTGGACTCCAGGAAGGGGATTATAATCCACTGAGTTCCCCTCCGTATTATTGCGCGCAGCCCCCCGGCCAACCAGATGTCCCGGTTTATACCTCAGGAGGTTGGTCCAGTAGCGGAGGCGATACCGGTACCGGTTGGTCGGCGGCAGGCGACGTAGCGGATTGTACGCGTCTTTACCTTAACGTCGATTCTCTCGACGGCGTCCCCGTCGGCAACAATATTCCTTCAAGCTTCACCGCGAGTCAAACAAAATCAATCGGTGCCGACGGCGTGAACCCGAATTCCGTCACCATGCAGAACGCCGGAAGCATTCCCTGGTATACGGATACCGTAGCTTCCGACCTGGCGCTCGGAGCCACGACGGGAACCTGCGACAGTAGTTATGGCGGTTATCCGGCGCCCGATCCATATATAGATCCGGTCGGATCGTCGTGCAGTTCTTGGTGGATGTTCTCCGCGCAATCCGCGGCGGCGGTCACGCTTCAGCATAGCGGTTCGTTCACGACCAATCCAACGCCAATCTATTTTGAGATACCCGTACAAGTAACGGTGACAGTGAAGTTCTGGAGGAATTGCATTATCGATCCGATAACCCACGTAAAGCTATGTACTGTGGCAAATGTTGACACGCCAACGTACAGCGCGCCCACGAATGTTGCTCCCGGATCTTCCATTACGTTTCCCATGACGAGTATGGTTGCGCCGGGAACCGCCGGTTCATATACGGAAACATGGAAACTCGCATACGGAGGCATGGCTTTCGGCGCGCCTTTTACCAAAACCATATCCGTAGGCCCGTCTTCGGGGACGAACGGCTCTTGCGGTACGGCGAATGGCCACACGTACGCTTCGACCGATACCGGCTGGGGTTTGTATACTTTTTGCAGTGCGGGTACCGTGAACCCTTCTTCTCCGGCATTTCCGGCGCAAGGCGGCTCGACCTCCTGGCAGTGCGCCGGCTCCGGCGGCGGCACGACGGCGAGCTGTTTGGCATCGAGAGCGTCGGCTTCGGGCGGCACGATTCAGGTGCAATCAGTCGACTCGACGACCAACACGCCCGTTTCGGCTTCGTGGCAATTCGCGTCAGGGCCCCAGGATCCTTGCAATGGATTGCTCTCGGCATGTTCCGGTACCGGCGCGACGTATAACAATATGGCGACTGGTCCGTATACGATCCAAGCTCCTTTTTCTGGACAACAAAAACCCGCCGGCTATACATTCGGCGGCGT
>DATLTV010000085.1:0-6047 GCA_035533375.1 Minisyncoccota bacterium | reverse complement strand
CGGTTGCGGCCGGTGAGCGTGTAGTAGGAAAAATATTCCGGAAAATTGTATAACTTCCCCATCGTGCCGAGCTTCAGAAAAAAATCCCAGTCCTCGTTGAAGCGGAGTGTTTCGTCGAACGGACCCGCCCGCAAGACCGCATCCGCGCGGCCGAGAAATGTGCTCGAAGAGATCGGACTTGTGACAAGCGCGCCCTTGCGCAAGTCGGCGTCATGCTCGGGCTTTAAATAACGATATAATTCCCTACCGCTTTCGTTCGTGACGACCATGCCGCCGCCCGTCGCTACGCAGTCCGGATGCGCGTCGAGATATGCGATCTGCTTCGCAAGCTTGTCCTTGCCTATCCAGGCGTCGTCCGAGTCAATGCGGCCGATATACTTCCCGCGCGCCATGCTTGCCGCGCGGTTGAACGATTTCGGAATGCCAAGATTTTTCCCGTTGTCCAGATAGATCACGCGCGGGTCTTTTTTTGCGAATGCCTGCGCCACCTCACCCGTCTTATCTGTTGAGCCGTCGTTTACGACGATAAGCTCCCAATCCTTGAACGATTGGTCTATCACGCTCTGGATCGAGCGGCCGACGAACCGCTCCTGGTCCTTCACGGGAAGAATAATGGTGGCGATGGGATCCATGGGTTTATTTTTGAACTTTGCCAAGCCGCGCCGCGCGCAGGCCATAGTACACCTTCATCATACCCCATTGGATGAAACCGACCGGAAGAACGGCGAACGGAAACCACGCGAGGCCGCCCATGCTTTCCGTGATATATTTTTTCGCCTCGGATTTTCTGCCGGCGAGAAGATAGGCGAGGCCGATGTTTTTGCGATATTTTTTCATGTGTTCCGGCATGCGATATTTCTCACGATCGGCGGGCGGCATCTTTTCGTTCAATCTTTTAAGCACTTCGAGCATGGTGAGCTTTACCTGCGGCTGGCTTTCGATCCCCTGCAAGTTCGCCGTGCGGCGCATGCGGAGCTTTCCCAAAATTTCAGGCAGGAAACAGAAGTTCGCTCCGCCGTACGCGAAGCGCGTCCATAATTCCAGATCTTCCGACCGGCGGAAATGCTCGTCGAACATCCCGAAACGGTCGAAAACGGACCGGCGAAACACCGCCGAAAGCGGCGCGATAAATGATTTTTCAAGAAGATGCGGCAACACATCCGCACCGGAATAATAGGTATAGTTTAATTTCAAAAGCTTCTCCGGCTCGTCATCCCAGAAATGCCATAGATCGCAGTAAGAAATGTCGCACTGCGGGTTCGCTTCGAGATACGCGGCCTGCTTCGCGATTTTCTCGGGCATAAAAATGTCGTCGGCATCGAGCAAAGCGATATACTCGCCGCGGCTCGCGCGGATGCCCGTATTGCGCGCGGCGGCAAGACCGCCGTTTTGCTGATAAATATATATTATCGAATTTTGCTTAAGATACGGCTCGAGAATTTGCTTTGTATTATCCGTCGAGCCGTCATCCACCACGATTATTTCGACGGGCTTGTATGTCTGCGCCAAAGCCGAATCCACCGCTTCTTTGATGTAGCGCTCGGTGTTGTAGGAAGGAATAATGATCGAAACGAGGCCTTTCTCCATGATTATGATGTGTTTGCGCCGGTTTTTTCAAAAATATCCCGGAATCGCTTTTCATACGTATGCTCGCGAACTGTCCGCTCGTAACCGGCATTGGCAATTCGCTCGCGATCTGCATCTTTCGGAAGATATTCCTTTATTTTAGCGATAAGATCGCCGACAGAACGATAAAACACCATTTCTTCGTTCTCCTTATAGAAATTACCCAGGTCGTCGGCGAAGCCGGAGATCGTGAACGCGCCGCATGCCGCAAGCTCGAAGGGGCGAGCTTTCACCTGCGGCACGCCGATGTGGCGCCATGCCTCGAGGTTTTGTAACAGATGGAAATCAGGCACGAGCCGCACGCCGGAGCGCTTCGCGATAATGCGTGCGAGCGAACGGAAGGTCCAGATCGACGGCTGGCTGTTGATATTCAGATTAATCTTGCTCCGAGCAATGATATCGAGCGCTTCCGCCTGCGACACTTTGCCTTCGGGCCATCCCCAACCGCGGACAAATACATCAATTCCCGAATTCCTCAATTGCTTAATTACTTTTTCTCGCTCGGGATTATATTGGCCAACAAAACTTACGTCGATATCTTTCTGTTTTACATCAACCGGATACCACACGCTTTGATTTGCCGCCCACTGCGAACGCACGACGTTTTTCACACCAAGCTTCGCCGCAAGCGCGGGGATCCAAGAATAAGTCGTCGCGTTCAACGTAAAATGCGAATACCATCGGCGAGAATAATTATAGAAGCGCCACGAGTCGTCCGCGTACCACGCGATCGTCTTCGTGATTTTTTTCAATTCTTCGAGCGTCGCCGGATCGAACTCGTCCGAAAGCATGAATGTAAATAAAATGTCCGGCTTCTCCGCGCGGACGGTTTCAAGCAGCTTCCGGTTCCAATATTTTTTCCCCATGCCGGCGATCGGCTCGAACGGAAATTCAAGAACGGACACTCCCGGCATCGATTTGAGCGTAAGGTAAAAATTATTGTACTCGAAGCTCGTCCCCCGGCCCGGATGGTACATTTCCTTTTGCGAGCCGGCGTAGATCACTTTAACCGCCGCGTTTTCATTTTTCGGCCGCTCTTCCGGCGCCCATCCCTCCTCGAACTTTCCGAGTGGGGCGTTTTTATTCGACGCGGCGTACGAAAACAGCGCCGCGAGCTTCTCCAGGACCGATTCCACGCTCACGGCGGCAACGCAGGGCGCGGGCTCCCCTGGCGTCACGGTATTCCCGCAGCGCCAATTGTCGCCGTAGCATGCGCTTTCTTTATACACCCATTTATTGATCGCGAGGTGGCCGTAATCGAGAAACATCCCGAACTGGCCGCCACCCACGATCGCAAGCGACGGCGTTTTCGCGGCGACCGCGAAGTGGACGAGCGAGGTGTCGTTCGTAACCACAACTGCCGCATTCGCAACCATGCGGATCAACTCGGGAATCGATGTCCGCCCCGCGAGATTCACACAGGAAACCCCCGCAACTTCTTCAAAGCGTTTCGTGAGTGGCGCTTCGCCACCGGAACCCACGAGCACGATGGTAAGCCCTTTTCCGTAGAGAAACGCTGCGACCTTCGCGAAACGGTCGAGCGGCCAGCGCTTATAGGCAACGCTCGCATTCACGTTCACGATCGCATATTTTTTCGCTTCGAGGCCGAATTTCTTGAGCGTTTCAGAAGCGTCTTCGAATACTGCCTGCGGAAATTCCGTGGCGTATTCGCTTTCCTTTTGCCCCGTCGCTTCCTCGTAAATATGCACGTACTGCGCGATCACGCTCGGCAGCTTGCGCGCGACGCCGCGCAGTACGTCGAGGGAAGGGATTACTTTCGTGCAAAGCGGATATACTTTTTCACAGACGATCCGCAGATCCTGCGCCTGCTGAAAATCGACGGGCCGGCTGAACTCAGCGCCCATGCCTTCATAGCTCACGACCTCCTCCGCGCCAACACTCACGGAAATAATGTTCCCCATGATCTCCGCAGCGCTGAAATCCTGATTGATTACCTTGCAAAAACCGATACCACGGAGCATGGCGATGAACGACGCTCCGTAAAAAGGATTCACCGCGAACTTCCGGTAATCGAGCGAGAGCACCTCATCCGCGAACGTGCCCTTGAAAAGCTTTTCGAGGCCGATGCCCTTTTTCACGAGCAGATAAATCTTCTTTCCGGGAAAACGTTTTTTATAATGCTTCAGGACCGAGGTGAAGGCGATGACATCGCCGAGCGCTTCGCAGTTTATGACGAGCAGGCGATCATCCCATCCATTCCGGTTTGTCTTTGGTCCCCATACGAACAAAAAAAACTCCCGCAGGGGGCGGACGATGCACATTTTCAGAAAAAACTTGAGATAGGACTTCATCTCAGGCATATTCATCTATCATACAGCGAATTTGTCGTCACCGCACCATTTTCGTCATCCCCGTGAGGGATCCATGCCTTTGTAAATCATTTTACGGGTATGGATCCCGGATAAATCGCCCGAAAGCGATTTTCCGGGATGACAAAAAAGGATCTGTATGCGCACACATCGTTCGGAAACAATACTCGGCCACTACGCCGTTTCGATCTTTCTGCTCTCCTCGATGCGATAGCTGTCCGCTTCATCGTGGTGCGTGCTCACTTCGATAATGAGCGAATCCTCCATGCCGGAGAAACGGTGCTGTGCGCCGGGCGGGATGCGCATGAAGCCGCCTTCGCGGAGATGCGTAACCTTGCCGCCAAGCTCGAGCCGCACGTGGCCTTTTGTCACGATAAACATCTCATCCTTCACTTTGTGGTAATGCAAACTGCACTGGTAGCCCTTGTTGAGCGAAAGCAATTTCGAACAATATTTATCGTTATTTTCGAGCCATTTCTCGTAGCCCCACACTTTCGGCACGACATCCACGCGCTCGATGTGATTCTCCAGCTTGAGCTCCGAAATAAGCTCTTCGAGCGAGAGCGTCGCGGTACCCGGCTTCTGCACGACGACGGCGCCCGCGGCATTGGCGAGGACTGCGGCCGTTTCAAGCTCAAGGCCGGACGCTATGCCAAGCGCCGCCACCGCAATCGCGGTGTCACCCGCTCCCGAAACGTCGAATACGGTGATCTTTTTACCGGGAATGTGGCGATGCACAGCACCTTTCTTTTCGAAGACGCTGATCCCATCGCCGCTTCGGGTAAGCATCACGTCGGATCCAAAATAATCGACGAGCGCTTTGCCGATTTTTTCCACGCTTTCCTCGCCCGTGATTTCCTTCCCTTCTTTCAAGTTCGGGCTGATCACATCCACGCCCACAAAAAATTCCTTGTTCTTCGGCTTCAGGTCGGCAAGCACTTTCCGATTGTGCTTCTTCGCGGCGGTCAGAATATATTGCGCGAGTTTTTTCGAAAATACGCCCTTCGCATAATCGGAAAAGATTACGACGTCGCTCTTCGCGAGTGCGGCAAGCACACGCGACACAAGCTCCTTTTCGGAAGCTTCGTCGAGCTGGCCTATTTCTTCCTCATCCACGCGGAGCATCTGCTGATTGCCGGAAACGATGCGATGCTTGAGGATTGTCGGCTTTTTCTTGTGCACCAAAAGTCCCTTCGGATCGATCTTTTTCGATCGCAGAATATCAAAAACGATTTCGCTATTATGGTCGTTGCCCACAACGCCGCAAAGAAAAACCTTTGCGCCTAAAGACGCAATGTTCATGGCGACGTTCCCCGCGCCGCCGAGGACGTATTTCTCGGAGGTTTTCCGCAGAACCGGGATCGGTGCCTCGGGCGAGATGCGTTCGACCGAGCCGTACGTGTAGCGGTCAAGCATCACGTCCCCCACCACGAGGACGGTTTTTTGAGGGAAAGTATTGATGATTTCGACGAGGTTATCCATGGGAGAATATCCAAATCTTTATAGCAAAATTTAACGGATTTGTAAAGAAATACCCGCTCCAGGATGGACGGAGGGCGATTTATAAGTTAGAAATAGAATAATAGAAAATATATGTCCGCGCGAGATAAGATAAAAACAATCGACGAGATCGCAAAAATTACGAAGTCGGCGAAAGCGGCCGGAAAAAAAGTCGTGACGACGAACGGCACGTTCGACTTGATCCATGTGGGCCACGTTCGCTATCTTGAGGAAGCGAAGGCGCTCGGCGATATTCTGATCGTCGGAATTAACTCCGACCGCTCCACAAAAGCATATAAAGGCCCGACGCGGCCGATCCTCGGCGAAGAAGACCGCGCCGAAATCATCGCAGGACTTGAATCGGTGGATTACGTTTTTATATTCGACGAACCCGACCCGCGGCCCTGGCTTCAAAAAATTCACACGGACGTCCACGCAAAAGGCGGCGACTGGAAAAATCCCGATCCCTCGCGCGCAATCCACACGATGATCGAAGCGCCGCTTTTGAAAGAAAAAGGCGCCGAGTTCATCCTCATCGACTTCGTGCCGGGCAAATCGACGTCCGCGATCATCGAGAAGATCAAAAAAAGC
>DATLTV010000084.1:0-19569 GCA_035533375.1 Minisyncoccota bacterium | reverse complement strand
TTTTCTTCCGGGGGCTTTTTTGTTTTAATTTCAATAGACCATTGAATAAAGACGGGTTTTTACAAGGAGAAGGATAATGAGCCCTAAACGCGAACCAAAGCAGCAGCAGGTTCCCTCGTCGTGCGACCAGACGATCGAGGTGAGGCGCCTGTTCGAACTCCTGCGGCAATGCGGTCAGAAAAAAGCCGAACTCGAGCAGAAAAACGCCGAACAACTGGATCTGATCGCGGAACTGATCTCTCTCGGAGAGCCGCCTTATTCGTTTGCCGTGTACGTGGGAACATCCGCATGGGAAGATCCGAAGAAGAAAAAAATCGAAAAGATATTCAAGATCAAAGCGGATTTTCTCAAGTGCTATCTCATCGATCTGGGCGGAAACGAAATCATCGGCACTGTGGATAAAAAACTCGGGGGCACGTTATCTTCGGGGCAGCTCGTGATGGTGAACGGCAATTTTGCCGTGATCGGCGCCGTGCCCGATGCGGAATTTGCGTATTGCAAGTCGGTGTCTATAGGCACCGTCCACAGCATTCTGGACGGCGACCCGATGATCGGGGGCGACTTCGGACAGGTGCGCGGAATGGTGGTTTCGTCAAAACTCCGCGCCGAACTTGCCGAGAAACCTCTTGCGAAGGGTGATACCGTGCTCCTTTTCGGCCCCTGCGTCCTCAAGGTGATCGATCGGCGCGAACTTATCACGACGAAAAAGAACATCCGCAAGGTTGTTCTCGCGGAAATCGGCGGACTCGATCATGAGATCGAAGAGGTCCGCGACAGCATGCTCCTTGATTTCAATCCTGCAGCGATCCGGAAAATGAACCGCAGGCAGGGCAAGGGCGTCGTTCTCTATGGGCCGCCCGGTAACGGCAAAACGACGCTGATGGCCGCAATTGCGAATGAACTTGGATACCATATCGAAGTAATCAACGGCTCCGAGATCAGCGACAAATTTGTTGGCGAAACTCCCCGCAAGATGCGGGAATCGTTTGCCAATGCGCTCAAGAACAAGCCCGCGATTTGGTTTATCGATGAAGCGGATGCGCTGTTTCCCGTCCGCGGCAGTTCCCTTACGGCGGAGCACAAGACCGACTACCTGTCGCAATACAACGTGCTTACGCAGGGCATCGAAGACCTTGAAGGCGTATTCATCGTACTCGCGACGAACCGCCTTGATCAGATCGACCCGTCCGCCCTGCGCGCCGGCCGCACCGAGAAAAAAATCTATATTCCGCGGCCGAACGAAGCAGGCGCGCGGAGCGTCCTGCGGATCTATTTCCCCAGGCATCCCGTGGGCGATAATGCCGGTCCGGAAATCGTGAACGCCTGGATCGAGCAGATCGTTTCCGACATCTACAGGAAGTCGGAGTCCCGGCACCTTTTTACCGCGTACCAGCGGGGAGACCGGGGCCAAAAGAAATATTACTTCAAAGATTTCGTTTCGAGCGCCCTGCTCGAAAACATCGTTGCCGAAGCTTCGCTTCGCGCCCTGAAGCGCCTCAAAACGTCGAACATCGGCCCCGAAGATCCGCGGTTCGGCATCGTGAGCGCCGATATCGAAGGCATTGCTTCGAAATCGATCGTAAACGAAGTCCCGAGGGACGACACGGGGAAGAACCAGTGGCTCATGGTGAACGGCTATCCGATGGCTTACGAATTCGTTCCCGGAAAGGCGTTCGAATCCGATAAAGAAGCAAAGAAGGCATAAACTACAGAAAGCGAATAGATCGCATATAGCGCCCCGATGGCCATCGGGGCGTTTTTTTATTCTCAAGGCCGTCTCTAAAGCAGACGGCTTCTTTAGGGGTGCGGTTTTGGTATACTGAAAATAGTCGTTTTGAAAATGAAGCTTGGAGGCGAAATGAAAACAATCATCGGTTCCGAAACGGAATTCGGCCTCGTGCCGCGCGACAAGAATCGCTCCACGGATCGCGAGATTCTCTCTCGCCTGATCGCGGTGTTGCACTGGGGGATACGATTTCCCGGACACCTCGAACAGATCATGAAGAGCGCAAATTGGTGGAATGAAGACATGGAAAGGAAAGAATTCAACAAGGAAGAAGACTATGATTGCCTGCGGCGGCTTGGTATGACGGGTGAATATCAGAGGAACGGATCACGGTTGTACGTGGACGGCTCCCATCTCGAATACTCGACGCCGGAATGTACCGATCCCTTCGAAACCGTCGCTTATGAACGGTGCGGGGAAGAAATTGCCGCGTGTGCCGCGGCGGAGGTGCAGTCAGCGCTCGGACTCAAGGCCGATTTGGTAAAAAGGAACACCGATTACCACGGTCATTCGTACGCATGCCACGAAAACTATCTCACGAGCCGTGCGCTTTTCGATCGGCTGGTCCCGTCGAATGGCTGTGCGCGGATTGCGGGGTATCAGAGCCACGAACAGGCGGTTCTCGCTCTGCATCTCGCGACGCGGCAGCTTTTTACCGGGTCCGGGTCGTTTCGGCCCGAAAAGCCATGGCCTTACGCGCTCGGCCTTTCGCAACGGCAGCCATTCGTGCATTATTTTTCTGCGCTGTCCACGACCGAATGCCGGAGCATCGTGAATACCCGGGACCGGCCTTACGCGGACCACGCGCGTTTCGGAAGATTGCACGTGATTTGCGGAGATTCGAACCGCGCCGATTGGTCGAACATCCTGAAGTACGGAACGTCGCGTCTCGTGCTCGACATGCTTGAGGACGGCGGCGAAACGGAAGTGCGCCGGTTATCCCGTTATGAGATGGAGTATCCTGTTTCAGCGTTCGGATCGGTGGAGAATAAAAACACGCTGATCGCGACGAAGCGAGGTGCCGTGAGTGCCCTCGACGCCCAAAAAGCTATTTATGCGTCGGTGCGCCAATGGCACGAAGCGCGGCCCCAGCCGGAAAAAGAATGGATTCCGAAGGTCATGTCGATGTGGGGCCTCGTATTGGATCTTATCGAGCGGGACGATGAAAGGCTTGGCCGCATGCTCGACTACTTTATTAAAAAGCGCATCTTCGAGGAAGCGAGGAACCGCGGAGGAACGTTTGACGCAAAGCAGATGCAGGCGCTCGAGTACCACTACCATGTGGCCGGCTCCGGATCATTTTTCGGAGAATTGCGCGAACAAGGCTTTGTCGAAGAACTCGTACCAAAAGAAAGCATCGCCCGCGCCCGCGAAATTCCGCCCGAAAGCCGCGCCGGGACGAGGACGGCATTTCTCGAAAAATACGGCAGAAGTGCGTTCGGATCGGCCTGGCACATCGTTTTCTTCGAAGAAGAAGGAAAGTACCACGTGGTCACTATGCCCGATCCGACATCGCATGATTTTTCCATTGATTTGGAAGATGAAGGGATGAGGTGACGCAAATGTTTATGGGAATAGAAAACGAGTATACCTGTTTTGCGGTGAAGAGAGGGACGGACGTGAAAAACGTCTATATCTCCGTCTCCAGTGACTTGGGTGAACTTACGGCAGCGAAGCGCGAACTTTTTATTTCCTTCGAGAATGACCAGAGGATGTTTCACGAGGGTCCCGCCTCCGGTTTGGTGTGGCTCAAAAATGGAGGCAAGCTGTACAATGATTGCAGCACCGTCGAATACGCCTCTCCCGAATGCATAAGCCTCGAAGAATTGGTTCTCGCCGAAAAAGCGGGGGAATTCATCGTGCGGCGCGTATGCGAACCGTACCGGGAAGCGAATGATCTGTTTCTCATGAAGCGGAGCGCCGCCGGCAGAGCGCCGCTCTGGCAGCAAAGGTCCACTTGGGGATCGCACGAGAACTATTCGGTTTCCAGAAACCTGTTTTCGCATATCGGGTGGGCGGATCGCGCGGAGTCGAAAATACTGGTCGCGTATCTTGCGAGCCGTTTGGTGTACGCCGGTTCGGGGTACCTCAGGTGCGGGGAACGGGAGCGTGGCCCGCATTTTCAGGTGAGTCCGCGTATTCACCTGCTTGACGTGACGATGGGAAGTGGGACGCGGCAAAGCGGCAGGTCGCTTGTGAATACCAAAGACGAACCCCACATGAGCGGCAACCTGAGGCATCAGGCCCGGCTGCACCTGATTCTGGGGGACATGTCGCGATCAGACTGGTCGATCTATCTGAAGATCGGCGTCACCGCACTCGTCCTCGCATTCCTTGAGTGCGCGAATGAAAATGAATTGAAATCGCTCGTTTCGCGGATTGCGGTCGACGTGCCGCTGTCCTTGGCGACGCACGCGTCGGATGTTTCCAGCAACGAAAAGCATGCGGCGGTTTTTGAACGATGCGTCGATATCCAGATGATCGTTCGCGACGAGATTCTCAAAAAAAGAGAATCCGTTTCGCAGCGGTTTCCCGAATACGATTCCGTGATCGAGTTTTGGAGTGGCGCCTTGTGCGCCGCTCGTCAGGCGGTGTTCGGCCAGGAGGGCGCGGAATATAAATTCTTTTCGAGCCGGCTCGACTGGCTGATCAAGAAGAATGTATTTGAAGCGAAGGCCGGGGAAAAATTGGAGGCATTCCCGCAGCTCCAAAACGGGGACCTCGTGCGGCAGCTTCTGTCGCTCGATTTTTCCTACCATCGCGTGAATACGGCGGATTTCTACAGGCATCTCGTCGAAATCGGTTTGGCGGATGAAATGTTTCCACCCGAAAAGACCGGCTTATTGGTGTTCAATCCGCCGCAAGGCAGGGCTAAAACCCGGGTCGAAACCGTGAATTACCTCCGTAAACAAGGGTGGTTATCCTATCTGTTAAAATTCGATTTCAAAGAAATCGTCCTGGAGGAACGCCTGGTGGTGAACGGCCGGAACGTGACGATTCCCCTTGACGACACTCCGATCGAGGAGCTATTGTCAAAAATAGCAGCCGTCATCAAGTCATTCCGGAGGTGAATGATGGAAGAACAGGAAAAAAAGCCCGCTCCGCCGGACTTCGAAAAACCGGTATTGCCCGGCAAGCAGTCAAAGCCCATCGACTTCTCGAAATTCGAACACGTCGAAGAGGAAGTCGTGGAGCACAAGGAAGAAGAAGGAGAATAATAATATCCCCCGACTGCGGCCGGGGGTTTTTATTTAAGGGCCGTATGACTGATTTTCAGGCGGCTTTTAGAAACGTCCTCATTTTTTTCATTGCACTTGCCGCATTGCCGATCCACACTATGCCGCGATCTTTCCTGAACCATGTCATTTGGCGGCGGGAGTAGCCCCGGATTGCCGTTTCGAGCTCTTGTAGCATCTCCTTTTTAGTGAGAAGGCCTTGCAGATAGCGGGAAACGAAGCGGTATTCAAGGCCGAAGCCGTCGAGGCGCCGCCAGGAAACGCCGCTCCGATGGAGCCGCGCGACTTCTGCAACCATGCCCTGCGCGATCCTCACATGCAATCGCTTGTTGATGTTCGCTTTGAGCTTTTTCTGCGGCACCGCGATGCCGATTTTGAGGATATCGTATGGCGACGTCCGCTTGAGCGCTTCTTCGCGGGAAGGGACGGGTTTTCCGGTCGCATGAATGATCTCAAGCGCGCGCACAAGGCGGCGTTTATTGTGGCGATCGATTGTTGCTGCGCGTGCGGAATCGAGCGCGTGAAGTTTAATGAAAAGTTCTTCGGCAGATTTTTTCTCGAGCGCGCGGCGGAGCTTCGGATTCGGCGGTATATCCGGCAACGCGTATTCATAGAGCGCTGCGTCGATATAAAACCCCGTGCCGCCGCAGATGATCGGCACTTTTCCTTTTGCGAGAATACGCAGCATCGCCCGTTGCGCGAGTTTTTGATATTGGGCAGCGGTGAATGTTCGTTTCGGCGAAGCGATATCGAGAAGGTGATTCGGCACCCCGTGCATTTCTTTGCGAGTGATCTTCCCGGAGCCGATGTTCATTCCGCGATATACCTGCCGCGAATCGGCGGAAATAATTTCCGCGCCTCGTACGCCGAATTTTCTTCGGGCCTGCCCTGAGCCGAGTCGAAGGGCAAGCGTCACCGCGAGAGCGGATTTTCCGCTCGCGGTGGGGCCGACGACGACGATTATTTTCGCCCTAGAGCTCTTATTGGATAAGTTCGGCGATTTTGGCGAGGACATCGTCGATCGAAACTTTCACTTTGACGAAATAAGCAGTCGCGCCCATTTGCCGCGCTTTTTCGATATCGCTTTCCTGCGCGAGGTGCGAGAGAACGACAACGGGAACATTCTTGAGGTCGGCGGATGACGAGATCTTTTCGAGCACCTCGAAACCGGTCATGCGGGGCATCACGAGATCGAGGACGATAACGTCCGGTTTTTGTTTTGCTATGGCCGTAATCGCCGCCGCGCCGTCGAAGGCCTGCGACACCGTCACCCCCATCTTCTCAAGACGGGCCTTGATGAGCGACGAGAGAAAACGGTCGTCTTCGATTACGATGGCATTACGCGTGCGTTCGGGCATACTATTTATAGTAATTCATTTCTCCTTAACACGCTATCACTTATATGGTATGATATTCACTGTGAAAAACAACACGAAGGAATCGAAAGAAGAATTCAAGGTGTCGGGCGAAGAGGTGCTCGTGAAGGTGAAGCACCTTATCAAAGAGGGAAATGCCCGCAGAATCATCATCAAGAACGAGGAGGGCGAGGAGGTGATGGAAATACCGCTCACCATCGGAGCGGTGGGGGCGTTGCTTGCGCCCGCGCTCGCCGCGATCGGTGCCGTGGCCGCCTTGCTCACAAAGTGCACGATTGTCGTGATCAAGAAAGAGAAAAGTTAATACGCACGGAGGTTGGTGCTTTGCGCGCGCGATGCCATGCTTATGGGCTAATTCGTGCGAATTAGCCCATAAGCATTTTAAAGAATATGAAAATCTTCGTGAAGGTGAAACCGAACGCGAAGGAAGAGCGTGTTCTGAAAATAGACGACGCGCATTTTTCGGTCGCGGTAAAAGAACCAGCAAAAGAAGGCCGCGCGAACTGGGCGGTCGAGCGAACGCTTGCGAAATATTTCAACGTGCCGATATCGTGCGTGCAGATCGTTTCCGGCCACGCCTCGCGGACAAAAGTGGTGGAGATACATACCTGACTCCGGGGACCGGCGTGGATGAGCCTCAGCGGGCGGAGATGTATTGCGGGAGAAGACAAATGATTCCGAATCCCCGCCTTCGCGAGGATGAATTGCCGCCGCGTGAGGCGGCAGTTCACTTGCGAATAATTCGCATCTATGTTACGATCGTCAATAATGACACAAAAACAAACGCGCCAGCAGAAAACGGCTGCAATAGAGAGAGAAGCCGAGCATATGAAGCGCCTCGAGCGTTTTATCGTCCGCGATCCGGCCAAGCTCTCACCCAAAGTGCGCGCAATGCACGAAACATATGCGATGAAGAGTGCTCTGCGACGCGCGGGGTATCGAGCGACGCTTCCGCGGCTTGCGGTTCTTCGCGTATTCGAATCCGCGAAGCGTCCTCCGAGCGCCCAAGACGTCATTGATGCGGTTCGGAACGGTATGGATTCCGCCACGGTGTATCGAACACTCAAGTCGCTCAAAGAGAAAGGAATGATCCGGCAGGTGGACTTGCGCCACAATCACGCGCACTACGAACTTACGGGCGCGCCGGAGCATCATCATCTTATTTGCTCGCGTTGCGGTAGAATGGAAGAGGTGCGCGATTGCGGCGGCGAAGAAATGGAGAAGCTCGTGCTACGGCATTCGAAGCATTTTGCAGAGATTCGCGAGCACGCACTAGAATTCTATGGCGTCTGCAAATCGTGTGCGCACAAAAACGGGCCGTCCGCGGCCGGGCTACGCAAGGATGCGTCGCTCTAAACGGCATCATCCTTGCTTCACTGGGCATCATTGACGATATGACCGTAGTCGCAGACCTTGCCGGTTTATCCCATGTTTGCCATTGCCGTAGAAAACAACCCTTACGATCACATGGAACTGGAAGAAGCAAAAAGGAAACTATACGAGGAAGGCTTTGAGCGCGCGTATGTACAGGACGATCCGCCGGGAATGGACCGTCCGGCTCATGCACATGATGCGAAAACCGTGCTCATCGTTTTGGACGGCGGCATGAAGATCAACATGCAGGAAAAAACGAACACGCTGAAGCCGGGCTATCGCTTCGACGTGCCGGCGCACGAAATACATTCGGCGAAGATCGGGCCGAAAGGGTGCAGATATCTCGTCGGCAAGTGAACGACGCTTTTATTTAAGAGCATGATCAAAAAAGTAAAAGGAAAATATACCGTGTTGTCGGAAAAGACCGGTCGGTCATTCGGCAGCTATAAAACGCTCAAGGAAGCGAAAATCCGCCTGCGGCAGGTCGAATTTTTCAAACATCGGAAACGCGCAAAATAGAAATACACAGGTCGTGCAAACGGTTTTGTGATATAATCTTATTATTATGAAAAACAAAGAACGCATGCCGTCCGGCGAAGAAATCCCGCATATTGAGCAGGGGTCTATCGCAAGAGAAGATGCTATCGCTTGGAAAAAACACCTGAAAGACGAAGGGTTCAGCGACAAGGAGATCGAGGACATTGTCGTTGCAAAGCCCACCGAACGCGCCGCCGAAGACGCGGGGCGGTTCATAGAAGCGAGCTTCGGTAAGCCGCTCTCCGTGAAAGAACAACAGGCGCTTCAGGGGGCATTGAGGAAAATTCTTAAGGAAAAACTCGCCGAAGAAGAGACAAAGCAGGAAGGCGAGGTTTGACGTTGCGCTCAAGCGGTTCCGGCGCCTCCGCTCGCGGGAGCGGCTCCGGCATCTTATCAGGAAGTTGCACCTGACAGCGGGATTTTTTCGTAGTAAGGTGAGTACTTCGCGGAATTCGCGGGTTGGAGCTTATCGACATACATATTAAAAAAATATGAAAAAATATATTCTTCCGATTGCGGCGGTGTTCATCATCGCGCTCTACGTAGTGTTCATGCGGAGTTCAAATAGCGGGGTCCTTTCCGCCGCGCCGGCCTCCGATGCGCCGCTTGCGAGCGGCGAACCGAATCCGCAAACGTCTCCGATCAAACCTGCTTCCGCCACGACGTCGGACCCGTCTTCCGTATCCGTTTTGAAAGACGGCACTTATACCGGCAAAGTCGCCGATGCGTTCTATGGGAATCTGCAAGCCGCGGTAACGATCCAGGGCGGCAAGATAGTGGACGTGCAATTCCCGCAGTATCCGAACGCGTCCGGACACACGAGCGAGGTAAGCAGTTTCGCGCTCCCCGCGCTCAAACAGGAAGCAATCCAGGCGCAAAGCGCGAACGTGAACATCGTCTCGGGCGCGACGCAGGACTCGCAGGCGTTCCAAGTATCGCTTGCGGATGCATTGGCGCAGGCAAAGACGTAAGGTAATTTTTATGAAAGAAACACGTCTTATTATGGGCATGCCCGTTGCGGTTGAGATCGCGGATATTTCTCCCGCGGCGCCGGGCGCGATCGAACGCGTATTCGCATATTTCACGCATATCGACGAAACATTCAGCACGTATAAAGAAACGAGCGAGATCTCGCGGATTAATCGCGGTGAGCTTTCCGAATCCGCGCGGAGCGAGGAGATGAAAACCGTTTTCACGCTTGCAGAACAAACAAAGAAAGAGACGGAAGGTTATTTTGACATCGTCGCGGCGGACGGAAAGTACGATCCGTCGGGTGTCGTGAAGGGATGGGCCATCTGGAATGCCGCAAAGATGCTCGATCTCGAAAAGTTCGAAAATTTTTATGTCGACGCCGGCGGCGACATTGAGGCGCGCGGCAAGAACCGCGAAGGCGCGCGGTGGAGCGTGGGCATTAAAAATCCCTTCAACCAAAGGGAAGTCGTAAAAACGGTTTTTATAAAAGACCAGGGTCTTGCGACCTCAGGTACCTACGTTCGCGGCCAGCATATTTATAATCCGAAACAGCGCGGAGCGCCGATCGAAGATATCGTAAGTCTGACCGTCATTGGTTCGAACGTCTACGAAGCCGATCGTTTCGCGACTGCCGCTTTCGCCATGGGCGGGAAAGGGATCGAATTTATCGAGAAGCTTGAAGGGCTCGAGGGGTATATGATAGATAGCAAAGGAATCGCCACAATGACGAGTGGGTTTGAGAAATATACTCGATAGTCTTCGTCCTCGCAGAAGCGGTGATCCAGGTCCGTATTTTCGTAACATGGGTCCCGGCTGGAGTTTATCCCGTGCCGCGGCACGGGGCCGAGGCGAAGGAATGCTAAGAAATTATTCTGATGCTCAATTTTCTCGATAACTTACTGAACCGCATCACGATGTACCGCCTCGCGCTTTACGTGCTCATGGCGTTCATCGCGGCGGGAATGGTTTTTGCGGCGCTCGGGCTTCTGCCTTTCGGACCACTCGATCTTTTAATCTCGGCCACCGTGCTTTTCGCGTTGTGTTTTGCCGCGAATGCCGTTTTCGCGAAATCATTCAAAGCGCCGGTGAACGCCGAGTCTTCGTATATCACGGCGTTCATTCTTGCGTTGATTATCTCGCCGGTTTCGCCCGCGAGATTGTTCTCGGTAACCGGGCTTTCATTCTTTTTTTGGGCGGCGGTACTCGCGATGGCTTCGAAATTCGTCTTCGCGATCGGCAAAAAGCACGTGTTTAACCCTGCCGCTGCGGCTGTCGTGCTGACCGGCCTTCTTATCGGCCAATACGCGAGCTGGTGGGTGGGGACGCTCGCCATGCTGCCCGTCGTGTTCATCGGCGGTCTTTTGATTGCGCGGAAAATTTCAAGTTTCGATCTTGTGCTCACCTTCTTTGTCGCGGCGCTCGCGGCGGATGTCGGCTTCGGACTCATGAGCGGCATCGCGCCTCTCGATTCCTTGCGCCGCGCAGTAGTCGAGACGCCGCTCTTATTTTTTGGATTTGTGATGCTTACGGAGCCCATGACCACGCCGCCCAGGCGCATGCTTCGTATGAGCTACGGCGCATTCGTCGGACTCATTTTTTCTCCGTCGGTGCATATCGGCCCCATTGTCTCCGTGCCGGAACTCGCGCTGATTACGGGAAATATTTTTTCTTATCTCGTGAGCCCGAAAGAAAAATATATACTGAAACTAAGAGAAAAAGTGCGGCTTGCGCCGGATGTCTATGAATTCATCTTCGCTTCGGACAAAAAAATAAAATTCCGCCCCGGGCAATACCTTGAGTGGACGCTCGGCCATCGGCACGCGGATGCGCGCGGCAATCGGCGCTACTTTACGATCGCTTCGGCGCCGACTGAGGACGAGGTGCGGCTCGGCGTGAAGTGCTATCCCGATTCGAGCAGTTTCAAAAAATCGCTCGTAGGCATGCAGACCGGCGGCAAGATCGCGGCGTCGCAACTTTCGGGAGAATTCACGCTGCCCGCAGATACGCGGAAAAAGCTCGCGTTCCTCGCGGGCGGCATCGGCATCACGCCGTTCCGAAGCATGATCAAAGACCTTCTTGACCGGAATGAGCGGAGAGAGATCGTCCTGTTTTATTCGAACAAAGCGGCGAGCGAAATAGTCTACCGCGACGTTTTCGACGCGGCGCGCGGCGCGCTCGGGATCAAAACGGTCTACGCGATCACCGAAGAAAAAAATATTTCACATGGCTGGAAAGGCGAGCGCGGCCGCGTGGACGCGAAGATGATCGAACGCGAAATGCCCGACTGGCGCGAGCGGACCTTTTATCTTTCCGGCCCGCGTTCGTTCGTGACCGGCTTCGAACAAACCCTCCACTGCATGGGTATTTCGCACCGCAATATCAAAACCGATTCCTTCCCGGGATTTTAGGGCTTTCCGACAAGCTCTAGAGCTTGAACTCCTCAAGTATCTTGTATTCCGCCCCGCTTCGCGAAAGAGATGATTCCATAAGTACGAATGATTGGACGTTTTCGCTCCAAGAAACTGCGTCATCGATCTTTTTCACCGGAAAACGGGAAAAATCTTCCGGTTTGAACCGCGCAATCGTGAGATGGGGAAGCCATGGCCGATACTCGCTTTTTACTTCGAGCAAATGCTCCAGCCGGCACTTGAGATCGTGTATCGACTTCGCCGCTTTTCCTTTTGCCCACACCAATCTCGGGCGGTGTTCGTCGGGACCGTACTGCACTTTTTGAAATGTGAGCTCGGCGGATACGCCGCTTCCGGCAGTATTCGCGAAGCTAGCGACCGTTTCGCCGACTTCGCCGTACCAAGGCGGCACGAGCGTAAGGTGCAGGTTTTTTCCCTGAAGCCAGCGCACGGGAAGCCGGTTCCATTTTTCTTCGTACCGCAAGATTTCTTCCTGCAAGGAATCCGATATTGCGATGGCTGCGAAAATGCGTTTTTTCATCCCGTCATTCTACCGTATGACCTGCCAACCGGAAAAGGCCCAGGCAACCGCGAAGATAAGCGCGATCGCGGCGGCGAGAAAGCCGAGAAGAAAAAAGAAGAAGGCCGGCACGGGGAACGACGCATCTTTTTTCTTTGCGCGCCGGCCAAGCCAATAAACGAAAAACGGAAAAAAAATGAGCAGTGCATAGCAGGCGATAAGCGATCCGGCAGTGCCGATGGGAAGCAGAGAAGAAAACCATCCAAACAAGAAAATGCCTTCCGTGCCGAAAAGATGGTCGGGCGAGAAGAGCCACCCGCTCCAGAAGACGACGAAGCCGGAAACGATACCCTCGATAAGCCAAAGGACTTTCTTGTTCATGGTTCAAGTGTAGCATCTTCGTTTTTCCGACCCCGGTCTTTTCTTTGCGGGATGACGCGTGATGCGCCATAGGCGACAGCGAGAAATGCGGCGAGAGGCGCGAGAAATTCCGCGAGCTTTTTATCGACGGCTCCGCTGAGCGTCGCGTTCGCCGAGGCGAGGAGCGGCGCGGCGGTCGAGGAAGCAACACTTGATGTTGTAGTGCTTGAAATTTCAGCATCCGGCATTGCGTCCTCCGTGCCCGAGGAGGCGACGTTTGATGTCGCGTCCGCATTACTGCTTGCCTGTGGCATTTTTGTTTTGATCGCGAGGGCGGCATTCTTTTCGCGGGGCGCATCGGTTGCGCTGTCAATTGTTGCAATATTCGACATCGTATTCGTGCTTGTCGCGTCAACCGACGAAGAAGCTGTATTCGCAACAGAATTTATCGCAGCGGGTTCGCTTGTGCTGCTTCCCGCGGCGCTTCCGGTAATCACGGCTTGTGAAACGCCATAGCCCGCGCCGCCGCCTCCACCACCCGCGCCGCCTGCGCTTGGTGCGGGCAGGGGCGACGGAGCGGAGGCGTCGGTAACCGGCGTGCCAGCGGTAGAACTTGCATCGGATGGAGCAGACGTATCGGTAACTGATGTATCGGAGCTTGAATTTGTATCGGAAGAGGATACAGCGGTTGATGTCGTTGCGCCCGGGTCAGGATCCGAGAGGGCGCTAATTGAAAGGAATGAATCAGCGATCGGGAGCGGATCAAGCCCGTCAGAGGAAGAAGCGGAAAAAATTTCCGGCTCAATCGTCGTGTCTGTCGTACCATCGCCGTCGGAGTCGAGCGCAAGCGACGAGGTTGGCATCGTGTTCGAGATGAGGGCCGTCGCGGTCGTCGAAGTGGAAGCGAGAGGCACTTGCGGATAGAGTATGTCCTGGAGCAGGTGCACCGCATCGTCGTACCATTTTACCTCAAGCGTGAACACGCCAGCGGAAAGCCCGTCCGTTTCAATGCGGTATGTGTCGTCCGCCGGAACCAGGATGAAGCTGTTTTCGCCGATGGTTTCGTATGAGCTTCCGGGGATTTGGAGATCTATCGTGCCGCTCGCGTTCGGGCCGGTATGATTTCCCGCGGCATCGTACACATTGAGCGCTACAGGACTGTGTGTGCTGATCTCGATCGTTGTCGGTTCGCCGAATTGTCCGGCCGCTCCGAAGCAATCTGCGGTCGATCTCGATATTCCCGAAGAATCGAGCGATATAGTGGAGGTTTTGTCCGCAATGATCGCGTCGATAAGCACGATGGATTGATCGTTCGCGATGAGACCGGTGTGGTCGATGCCGGTTTCGGGGTGCAGGAGGAAATAATTTTCGTAACCATTCGCGAGGTTCATCGCGGAATCGACGGGCACGTCGCCATCGCCGTTGCCGCGCAGGATCTCCGCCGTCCCACGATTCCCGATGATGAACCCGGTTGTCGTCGGATTTTCGCAGCCGACCAGATTATATACCGCCGGTGCATTCACAGGAGAGCCGTCGAGCGCCGCGTGAAACGAATCCGCACGTGCGAGCAAGCCGCCGTTTCGCGTGTCCGTGGCGACGGAGGTCATGAGTTCATTTGTTGCGTCGAACGAAAGCGGGGATTCGACGCCGTTCCGCAGATCGGTCACGTATCCGCCATTCACTTCCATATAGCGGCGCGAAGGAAGCAGTTCGTACGCAGCGGGCATATTTTGCGCGATAGATTTTATCTCTTGCGGGTTCAAAAGCTGGATCGGTCCCGCGCCGAAGCCAAGGTTATCGCCATACTCAAGCGTTTTGAATATGTCCGGGGCGCCGAGCTGCGGCACTCCCGCGAGCACGAGCTTATCGACGAACGAAGTATCCGCCGTTTCCGCGAGGTATTGTTTTACCGCGAGCCCGCCCATGCTGTGTGCGATCACATTCACTTCACCGTCGGGCGATGCGGCAGCGGCGCGTTCGATTACAGCGCCCACGGCATCCGCCGAACTCGCGATATCGAGCCGCCAATCGTAGGGCGCGACGAAAAGATCCCGGCCTGCGACATACCCCGCGTTCGTGAACGAATCGACGAGCGGACCAAAGAAATCTTTTTCGACGAAGGGGATCGCGGTCGTCACTTTGCGCACGATGTCTACGGCGTACATTTCATTTCCGGGAATTTCTTCACCCAAAGGAGAAAGGTTGAGCGCGTCGAGGTAGCCGTCCGAAACAGACGCGATCATGCCGTTCGCATCCGGCCAGATTTCTTTTTCATCGGAAGCCCGGTCGAGCACCGATCCCATAATGCCCGGAACGATCACGACCGGTTCGCGGACGCCGTCGGGTTTTAGGACGGTGAAATCGGCCGAACTCGATGTTTCGTTAAATGGCTGCCAGGCAGAGACGTTTCCATCCACGTCCGCCGCGCGCGCTTGCCAGTGGTAGGAACCGGGACGAAGTTTTATCGGCATCGTTTCCGTCCGGCCGCTTGCATCGACGGCGCTGCTTGTCGCCGTGGGCGTTCCCGTGAACGGGAGCAGTGACGGCCGCACTTCCACCTGCAATTCCGCCGGTTCCGTTGAAGAGGAATCGATCGCCGCGGCGAATACGATTGCCCCAGTCGTAGTTGCTCCTGTGGAAATGGACGTTGCGCCGTCGGCTTCGTATTGCGAAAGCGTGCTTGTGTCCATGCCAAGCGCGTGTTCATAAAAACGCAGATTGTAGATCGTGAAACTCGAACCACCCTGCGCGCCGCTTGCGACAATCTCTGTGGTGAAATCCTGCGGAATGGGCGCGGGATCGAAGTTGAATGATTGATCGCCCCCGGCGCCTTCGCTGTAGAACGAATTCGTCGAGCTTGCGATAGGAGTGGCGCCATCCGCGCCGTAGAGCCAGGCGCTGATATATCCCGCGCCGTCGTGATTGTTCATCGAAAAATCGTTATGATCCACCTTAATGCGCGAGATGACGAACGGGTGTGGCGCTGTTTCCGCCGCCGTTCCCATGGAAAAAGGGCTGAACGCGGGCCAATATCCCGCGCCGCCGCTGAACACGGGCGAGGTGTCCGCGAAAAGGAAGTTGTCCGCATGGCTTGCGAGGGGCAGGAACGCGCATATAGCGGCCGCGAAGAAGAAAACGGTTTTTTGTATTCGTATATGCATGCAGCCCATTATACTTGCCACTTATCAAATAAAATTAAAAAATAAATAAAATCTTTCTAAAGATTTTATTTATTTTTTATCCCCGCGAAGGCGGGGATCCGTGCTTCCGGGAATAAAAAAACTGCATTGTTTTCCTCTCCGCTATTCTTAAAAAAATAAAAATCCCTCGGGAGAGGGATTAGAAAGTTTTGGCTATCGAAAATATGAAGAACACGAAGGAGAGATACGCGACGGTCGGCGCCCAATATAAGGGGCTTCCCGAAGGCGAGGGATTCCCCGTGCGGCGCAGTTCCCCGTGCTCACGGCGATATGCGGCAAGGCTTAAGGCCGTGCACAGAAGAAAAATCACAAACCATGTCCAGCGGAAAAAGAAGATTGCGTTTCCGAACGCGTCGAGCAAGGCCATTATTCCCTCCCGGATCGAGTCAAATTGACTTTCACCATGGTAACAGATTAAATCGCTTTCGTCGAATGCCGCTTATTCCGCCTCCCGAGTTTCCGTTGTCCGTGCTATATAATTATAGTATGGCCGGGATAAACGACGAGTCCGTTTCTATTATAGTCGTGCTCCACAATATCCGCAGCTTGCATAACGTCGGCTCGATTTTCCGCACCGCGGACGCGGCGGGGATTTCGAAGCTCTATCTTTGCGGCGTGACGCCATCGCCCGTCGATCGATTCGGAAAATTTATTCCCCAATTCGCAAAAGTGTCGCTTGGCGCGGAAGCGTACGTGCCGTGGGAAAAAGCAAAGTCGGCGGCGGCGGTTATCGCGAAATTAAAAAAAGACGGTTATCGCATTTTTGCCATAGAGCAGGCGAAGGGGGCGGTGCCGTACAATGAATCAAGAATCACGAAGAATGAATCAAGGGTCGCGCTTGTCTTCGGGAACGAGGTGAATGGCTTGCCGCAATCCGTCCTGAGGCACGCCGACAAGATCCTCGAGATCCCGATGCACGGCAGAAAAGAATCACTGAATGTTTCGGTCGCGTTTGGCATTGTGGCGTTCGCGCTCGCCGAGAAGCGGGTGTAGAATAAAGCAAATATATGCGCGTCCGCGATAATAAAAAAATGTTCACCATCCTCCTTGTCGTCATCGTTGCGGGAATCACCGTTCTCGCCGCGTTTTTCGTGATCGTGTTGCGGCCGAACCCGCCGCTCAAAAGCGGAACGCTCACCGTCGCGGGACCGGAGCTCAAAGTAGACGGCGCAGTATTCAACGTGGAGATCGCGTCGACGACACTCGAGCTCACGCGCGGGCTTTCGTACCGTGCTTCGCTCGGCACAAACGACAGCATGCTTTTCCTTTTCGGGAAGCCAGGCATTCAGAACTTCTGGATGATCGGCATGAAATTTCCACTCGACATGATCTGGATTGGCGGGGACATAGTGCTTGGCGCGGCGGAAAACGTCCCTGCGCCGGCATCCGGTACCGCGATCTGGCAGCTGCCCATCTATAATTCTCCCGACGGCACGGACAAAGTGCTCGAAGTGAACGCGGGCACGGTCGCGAAATACGGCATCAAGGCGGGGGATACGGTAGCAATCAGTGGCGAATAACGGGTAGTAAATGAAAAATAATCAGGTATAATAAACATATGAAACAATCACGTGTCGCAATCAACGGTTTCGGGAGGATCGGAAGGTTATTTTTCCGCCAGGCATTCGGGAAGATTCCGGAGTTCGATATTGTCGTCGTGAACGACCTGGGCGATGTCGAAAATTTCGCGTATCTCCTGAAGTACGACTCGGTTTATGGCCGCTATGAAAAAGAAGTGTCGTTCGACAAGGCGCAAAACGCGCTCATCGTGGATGGCAAGACCATCAAATTTCTGCAGGAGAAAGATCCGTCGAAACTGCCGTGGAAGGATATGCAGATCGATGTTGCCGTTGAATCTACCGGATTCTTTGATTCGTACGCGGGTGCGAAAGCGCACATCGTCGCGGGCGCGAAACGGGCCGTGATCACGGCGCCGGCGAAGGACGACGACGGCCCCGACGGCAGGACCGTGCTCATGGGCGTGAACGAGGAAAACCTGAAAATCTGCTCCATCACTTCGAACGGCTCGTGCACCACGAATTCCTCTTCGCCCGTGATCGACATACTCGCGGAAAATCCCGGCATCGTGAAAGCGGCGCTCTCCACGGTCCATGCCTACACGGCGACGCAATCGCTTGTGGACGCTCCGATTCGCGGCGGCCATGATTTCAGGAAGGGCCGCGCCGCGGCGCACAACATCGTTCCCGAAACGACGGGCGCCGCGATCTCCATCGCTCGCGCAATCCCCGAACTCAAAGGAAAATTCGACGGCGTTTCCTTCCGCGTGCCGAATATCACCGGATCGATATCGGATACCACAATGCTCGCGAAGCGGCAGACTTCCGTCGATGAAATCCGGAAGATCCTGACCGATGCCGCCGCCTTGCCGCGCTGGCAGGGGATTTTAAAAGTGACGAATGACCAGTTGGTTTCGTCGGATATCGTGGGCGAGCCGTACGGCGCGATTGTGCCGCTCGATCTCATTAAAGTGATCGATGGCGATCTCGTAAAAGTGCTCTCCTGGTATGATAACGAAGCGGGATACGTTTCGACGCTCGTGAAACATGTAGCGAAAGTTGCACAGCTTGCGTAGCTTCAGATCGAATATTTCATTCGGTCACACCTTCGCATCTTTCAATAGCGGAGAAAACATCCCGATAAATAAACCGGCACATCAAACAGCATGATCATCTATATCGGCGCGGACCACCGCGGATTCAAATTAAAGGAACATTTGAAAAAGTTTTTGGCGGACAAGGCGTATGCAGTCGAGGATATGGGCGCGTTTCAGGAAGTGCCCGATGACGACTTCCCGCTCTATGCGCGGCCGGTTGCGGAAAAAGTGGCGGGCGATCCCGCGCTCGGCCGCGGCATTGTAATCTGTGGATCGGGCTTTGGCGTCGACATTGTGGCAAACAAGGTGTCGGGCGTACGCGCGGCGCTTGCCTCTTCCCCCGACCATGCCTACCAGGCACGGCACGACGACGACGTGAACGTCTTGGCGCTCGCCGCCGATTTTCTCGAAGAAGAAGCGGCCGAAAAGATCGTGCAAGTCTTCCTTTCGACGCCGTTCGGCAAAGAAGAAAAATACTCGCGGCGGCTCAAGGAGATAGGAGGCATGGATGGCTCGGCATAAGGGCGCGATTTCCCGCAGCATCCGTTCCTTACCGGCTAATTCGCACGAATTAGCCGGTAAGCGTCCATCATTTTTTTGCGCGAGCGGAAAATAGCCGGTTTGTTAGAATAAGGGGATGGAGATCATTCCCGTTATCAATTGCCTCGATTTCAAAACGGCGGCAGGACGAATTGCGAAGGCGGAGACATTCCTGAAGAAAGGGGACTGGCTGCACGTGGACGTCGCGGACGGGATTTTCACGTTTCACAAATCGTGGCGGAATCCGGCGGAGTGGATGAGCCTTGATTCAAAGTTAAACCTCGAAGTGCATTTGATGGTCGAGCATCCGGAGCATTATATAGAGCAGTGGATCAAAGCGGGCGCGAAGCGCATCATTGTGCATGCGGAAACGCTCACGAAGCACATGGCGCGGGAGATTGCGCGGCACGCGGCAAAAAAGAAGGTCGCGCTCATGCTCGCCTCGAATCCGCATACGGCGATCGCGGAACTCTGGCCGCTCCTGCCGTTTTTTTCCGGATTCCAGGTGCTTGCGGTCGATCCCGGACCCGCAGGGCAGAAAATCATCCCTATTGCGCTTGAAAAGGCGAAATTTTTGAGGAACTTCGCGCCGAATGCTATTATAGAGGTGGATGGCGGCGTCGTGCCGGAAACGATGAAAGCAATC
>DATLTV010000083.1:0-2730 GCA_035533375.1 Minisyncoccota bacterium | reverse complement strand
CGCTTAAATCACCCAAAATCCCTTCTGAAATCAAGGCGCTCGTCAAAAAACGCGAGGCATGCAGAGTTGGTAAACAGTTTATCCAGTCCGACGCCTTGAGAAAAGAAATCTATGCACTAGGATATATAGTTGAGGATACGCCGATGGGCCCGTTCGTGTGGCCCAAATAGAAATTTTCAATTTAGCAATTTTCAATTTTCAATTACGGAGATAACCACAAACCAGAGGCTTTCGCGTTTGAAAATTGTAAATTGAAAATTGAAAATTATTATTATGCCTCCCAATAAATCCACCCTTAAAATTCCTCCGCAGAACCTCGAGGCCGAGCAGGCGGTCTTGGGCGGTATTTTGATCGACAAGAACGCGATCTTCCGCGTGGCGGATCTTTTGTCGCCCGAAGATTTTTATGCGCCTGCACACGAAAAGATCTACGCCGCCGCGCTCGCGCTCCAGGGCAAGCACCAGCCAATCGATCTGCTGAGCGTCACGAACTATCTCAAGGAGCAGGAACTCTTGAAAGATATTGGCGGCCCGGGTTATCTCGCTGACCTCACAAACCGGCTCTCGACCGCGTCGCACGTCACGCACTACGCGGAGATCGTGAAAAAAAATAAAATTTTGCGCGATCTCATCCGCGCATCCGCCGAGATCACGGAAGACGCATTCGAATCGGGCCGTGACATTGAAGAGCTCATGGACGGCGTCGAACAGCGGATATTTTCCATCTCGCAGAAATCGACCCCGCAGAACCTTCTGCCGATCAAGGAGCACCTGGCGGGCGCTTTCGACCGGATGGCGAAGCTTGCCGACGGCGAACAGAAACTGCGCGGCGTCCCCACGGGATTTTCGGCACTCGACAACAAACTCTCGGGGCTTCAAAAATCGGACCTTGTCGTCCTCGGCGCGCGGCCGTCTTCCGGTAAAACGTCTTTAGCTCTCGACATCGCGCGGAATGCCGCGATCGCCGGCCACACAGTGGGCGTCTTCTCGCTCGAGATGTCGCGCGAGCAAGTCATCGACCGCATCGTGTCCGCCGAATCGAACGTGCCGCTGTGGAACATCCTCACCGGCAACGGACTCGGCGCATCGGACTTCACTATGATCCAGGGCTCGCTCGACCGGCTTTCGCACGCGAAACTCTACATTGACGACTCCCCCTCGCTTAAAGTGATGGAAATGCATTCGATGGCGCGGCGCCTGCAGATGGAACACGGCCTCGAACTTTTGATCGTCGATTATCTTCAGCTGATCCGCCCTCCGCGCTCGCATTCGGACAATCTCGTGCAGCAGATCACGGAGATCTCCCGCGGCCTCAAAGCCATGGCCCGCGACCTCAAAGTGCCGGTGCTCGCGCTCTCCCAGCTCTCGCGCGGCGTCGAACAGCGCGACAGCAAGGAACCGCGGCTTTCGGACCTTCGCGACTCGGGTTCGATCGAGCAGGATGCCGACGTCGTCATGCTCATCCATCGCAGGTACCATGATCAGACCGAAGCGACCCCCGAACAGCAGAATGTGGTAGAAATTTTGATCGCGAAACACCGCAACGGTCCTATCGGCAAGGTCGAACTCTTCTTCGACCGCACACACTCGACCTTCCGCACGATCGACAAACGGCACAGCGAAGTGCCGATGGAATTTTGAGAGCTCGCAAGCTCTTAAGCCGGGGTTAAGCTCGTAAGTCACTCAACTTACGAATTAGCTTACGAGCTTACGAGCTTACGAGCTTACGAGCCATGAATACCAAACTCCCCGAATCCGTGAGAAAACTTTCCCACGCCCTCGCAGAACTCCCTTCGATTGGGCCGCGGCAGGCGACGCGGCTCGCGTTCTATCTCGTGGAACAGGGGGCGGACTCCATTCGCGAGCTCGCGAAAAATATCGACGATCTTTCCCGCGTGAAGATCTGCGAACGCTGTTTTTTTGTGCATCAGAACAAGGACGCCCTGTGCGATATCTGCAGGAATCCCGCGCGACGGACGGACGTGATCGCGATCGTCGAAAAGGAGACCGACCTGATCTCCCTCGAAAATGCCGATAAATTTAGCGGTCGCTACCTCATCCTCGGTCCGATTCCGAAGACCGGCCTCCTGCGTGACCCGCAAAAATTGCGGTTGCAGGGGCTCAAGAGCTTCATCCAAAAAGAATTGGGTGGCCGGGCCGAGGAGATCGTCCTCGCTTTCAACCCGACGAGCGCCGGCGATTTCCACGCATCGCTCCTCGCGAAAGAACTCGGCGGTTTCACGAAAAAAATAAGCCGGTTGGGGCGCGGTTTACCCACGGGCGGCGAGATCGAATTCGCCGACGACGAAACGCTCGGCTCCGCGCTTGAGCGCAGATCGTGACAAAAAAAAACGGGCCTGAGAATATTCAAGCCCGGCATACGTTCGGAAAACAGAGAACCGCCGCAATTCGATCTTCGCGCGCTTCCCGACGGACCGCGCGAACTTCAGCCAATGCACAAATTCTCGATCGGCGGCATAACCAATGCCGTACTATCTCCATTCAGACCGTGAACGACTTGCCGCAGCCGCACTGCGCGTGTACGTTCGGATTATTGAATTTGAAGCCGGAGCCGTCGAGCTGTTCGGTGTAATCGATCTCGACGCCGTCGAGATACATGGCGCTCGTTTGATCGACGAACACCTTGATCCCGTCGAACTCGAAAGCGGTATCGCCTTCCCGCTCCATGCTCTCGAATCGCATGAAATAACCGAGGCCGGAACATCCTCC
>DATLTV010000082.1:0-11966 GCA_035533375.1 Minisyncoccota bacterium | reverse complement strand
GAGGAATCTCGTGAAAAAGGATGCTTATAAAAAAGCGGTAAAGGATTTCCGCAGCCTTATTGCCGAGAAGAAGGCCGAGGAGGCGAAGAAGCTCCTGCCGGCGGTTTTTCAGGCGCTCGACAAAGCGGCAAAAACGAAAGTGATCGAAAAAAATAAGGCGAGCCGGCTGAAATCGCGGCTTGCGCATCTCGTAAAGTAGTTTCCCGAAACAAAAAACCGTCCATGGACGGTTTTTTGTTTCGGAGGCCGTCAACCAATCACGAGATCCACAAGCACTTCTTCATATTCCAATTTCCCCGACTTCACCGCAAGGTCGTATGCCGCCAGCGCGGGAATTTTTTCCTTCCATTGCGACGCAAGCATATTGAAAATCTTCGGCGGCGGATCGCCTGTCGCGAATAGTTTTTCGAGCGCCCACAAGCGATTTTTCACCTCTTGGCTTTTGAGTGAATTCAGGACCGCGAAATAATTCGGCGCGACCTCCAGATCAAACGCCTCGAGGTCGCCGCGCGAAACGGTCTTTCCAAGGCTCGCGAGTTTGTCGAGTTCGGTCACGAGCCCCCAGCTCTGACCGGCATATACCTGCGCGAGAAACTGCAGGGCATCCGGATCAAGCGGCGCTCCATGCTTTCTCGCTTCGGCGCGGATGAAGGCGGGCCATTCTGCACCCGTAAGATTCGGGAACTCTTGGACGACAGAAGGTTTTTCAAGAAGAAATTGCAGGGCTTTATTCGGCGATTTTCTCTCCGAACATAATATGGTGGTCGATTTTTTATTGACGAACGGATCGAGTATTTTTGCCGCTTTTTTTTCATCCGCCTCGTAAAGATTCTCGATGATCGCAAGCTTTTTTGGTTCGAAGAGGGACTCGCCACGACCGAAATTTTCGAACCGCGCGATTCCGTCCGCTTCCTCAAAATCAAAAATGCCGGATGCCGCTTCCGGATATTTCTTTTTGAACTCCGCGGCGAACCAGCGCTTTTTCTCCGCGCGGCGGTAGTCGTCGGGACCGACAAGAAAAATAATCATTGTTGTTGTATTGTTTTTCTTGTCGCCAGGGCGTTGGCCGGGGCCCGTGCTTTTTGTTTTAAGCCTTGGAAGCGCGGATTCCGGCCTTCGCCGGAATGACGCGGTGGCGACCTGCGGCTGCGCGAATAAATTCCTTGAACAGCGGATGCGGATCGAGCGGGCGTGATTTCAACTCGGGATGGAATTGCGTGCCGAGGAAAAACGGGTGTTTTTCGCGCGGCAGTTCCATAATCTCCATGAGGCGACGGTCGGGCGACTGACCGGAAAAAACCAGTCCTTTCTTTTCGATCCGCTCGATGTAGACGGGGTTCACTTCGTAGCGATGCCGATGTCGTTCGGAAATTTTATTTTTTCCATATGCTTTTTGCGCGATCGTTTTCGACGCAAGCACCGCCGGATACGCCCCAAGCCGCATTGTGCCGCCGAAATCCTTCTGCGCGACAAGCTTTTTCTGCTCGGGCAGGATATCAATCACGGGATGTTTTGTTTTCGGATTGATCTCCGTCGTGTCGGCGTCCTTGAGCCCGAGCACATTCCGCGCGAACTCCGCGACCGCGAGCTGCATACCGTAGCAAAGGCCGAAATACGGGATCTTCCGCTCACGGCAATAGCGGATGACATTCATCTTGCCTTTCACGCCGCGGCTGCCGAAACCGCCCGGAACGACCACGCCGTCATATTGGTCCAGTTCTTTCAGGTATTTCGGGCTTTTTTCGAACTTTTCCGCCTCAAGCCAGACGATCTCGGGGGTTGCGTGCGCGTCAGCCGCGGCGTGCTTCACCGCTTCGATCACCGAAATATAGGAGTCCGCGAGCACGAACTTTCCCGAACCGAAATATTTGCCGACGATGCCGATGCGGACCGTTTTTTTCGCGTTCTTTATTTTCGCGACGAGCCGCCGCCATTCGCCGAAGTCGTTCCGCCGCGGCCGCAACCCAAGCTTTTTCATAAGCAGTCGGCTCATGCCGTCTTTTTCGAAATTCAGCGGGACCTCATAAAGATTGCGGACGTCCGGCGCGGAAACGATGTCCTCCTCGCGCAGGTTGCCGTTCACCGCAATCTTCTCCTTGCGCTTTTTGTCGAGCGACACCTTCGCGCGCGCGAGAATGATGTCGGGCTGAAGCCCGGCCGAGTTCAGGGTGCGCACGGCATATTGCGTGGGCTTTGTCTTCGGCTCCGAAGCGTCTTCGCCCGCGACCGGCAGGTAACTTACGAGCACAAGCAGGACGTCCTTCGGATTTTTGATCTTCAGCATGCGGACGGCTTCGAGAAAAAGAATATTTTGATATTCGCCGACCGTGCCGCCGATCTCAACCATCACGATCTCCGCTTTTTCTTTCCGCCGGGCTTTTTCGATGCGGTCGATGACCTCGAGCGGGATGTGCGGCACGACTTCGACGCACTTGCCGCCGTATTCGAGGTTACGCTCGCGCGCGATGACCGAGCGATAGACGCTTCCCGTCGTCATATAATTCGCGCCCGTGAGGTCGCGGCCGAGAAAACGCTCGTAATTTCCCATATCCTGGTCGCACTCCGCGCCGTCATCCAAGACGAACACCTCGCCGTGCTCGGTCGGATTCATCGTGCCCGCGTCCACGTTCACATACGGATCGATCTTGATCGCCGTCACCGCAAATCCCCGCGCCTGAAGGATTTTTCCGATCGATGCCGATGCGACGCCCTTGCCGACGCCCGACATCACGCCGCCGACGACGAAAATGTATTTTGGGTTTTTTATAGTTGGCATTGAAGGCAATAATACGATGAGCGCCCTCCGACCTTAATTCTTCTTATTGTAGCATGACATCGTTTGCACTTCTCTCCTTCGCGGTTGTAAACTTTGCGCGATTTTTGATAATAGCCGAAGCTGCCGTCGATGCGGCGATAGTCGCGAAGCGTGAAGCCGCCTTTTTTGATGCCTTCGCGGAGCACGCGGCGGATCGCGGAGACAAGCGCCTTTATTTCCGGCGCTTTGAGCGACCCGGTTTTCCGCGAAGGCCTTATTTTTGCATGCCAAAGCGCCTCGTCCGCGTAAATATTCCCGATGCCGGCAATCTTTTGCTGGTCGAGGAGGAACGATTTGATGGGACGAATAGATTTTTGAGAAAGATGGAGAAAAGCCTTCGACGAGAAAGATTGAGATAACGGATCAATACCAAGCATAGGGAGCGGATCGCCGCTTTTGCGCCATTCGACCGTGCCGAAGCGACGAACGTCCACAAAACGCAAACACGAACCGTCGGAAAAATGGAACGCGGCGCGCTCGTGCTTCTGATTCAATGGGAGTTTTGGGTTCCTGGTCCCCGCTTTCGCGGGGACGACAGGTGCAAACAAAAGCTCTCCGGTCATGCGAAGATGGACGACGCAACGCGCGCCTCCCGAAAGGTCACAGACAATATATTTCCCGTGGCGGCGCACCGCCGTGATCTTTTGCGGCAGCGAAAGGCACGGACGAACGATCCGCTGCACATCGAACACCGAAAATCGCACAACCGTCTTTCCGACGACGACTTCATGAAGTTCGCGGACGATCGTTTCGACTTCGGGAAGTTCGGGCATGCCGTAAGTTTCAATGGTCGTGAGGCGTGCGTCAAGGTAAGCACAATACTCGGTAGTGCGGGTAGTAGTATGGATATTTTTTACTCATGATACTACCCGTGCCATTACCCCCGAAAAATACCGCGTGTATTTCCTTTACTTTCCCCTTTTTTGTGCCGTAATTAAAAAATGATTGACAAATGAACGCCGGAGATTATAATTTCGGTGAAAATGCATCGAATCTTCATACATGAAGCGCGAAGATATCCGAAGCAGATTTAAAAAAATTAATCACGACTTCAAGCTCGAGGTGCAATGATGGAACAAATGGAACGGGAAAATTTTTTGACCGCTTTGCGAAAAGATATTAACGACCTTCGCGAACCGGAGCGCGGCTATATTCGCGCCGGTTTTCCGAAATTTTCGTGGTGCTTCGCGCGCGACACCCTTACGATCGTCTGGCAAATCATGGAACTCACGGATGAATACGGCGAAATGATAGGAAGATCGCTTGATTTCATCGCCAAGCTCCAGGGAACAAAGACGGATCCTTTGAGCGGCGAGGAGCCCGGCAAGATCTTTCATGAATGGGGGCCGGACCCGGAGACCTACCACCTCCCCTGGCAAGTGCCGTATTACGGATCGGTCGATTCGACGCCGCTTTTCGCTTTCGTGTGCGGTTTGTATTTCGAAAAAACCGGAGACGAGACGTGGCTTAAAAAAATGTGGCCGCATATCGAACGCGCCCTCGATTGGTGCGAGCGGTACGGAAACAGAGGCCGGGGGATTTTCCTCGCGTACGAGCGGGAGGGAGTTGTGGGGCTTGGCCAGCAGGGATGGAAAGACAGCGACGAGATGAATATCGCGGCGCCCGTGCAAATCGTCGAAGCGCAGGGTTACTATTATAAAGCGCTTATGTCGGCGGCTGGCCTCGCGGAGAAGCTTGGCAAACAAGGCAACGCCGATGCATTCCGCAGTCGGGCGGAAGCGCTCAAAAAAACATTTATTGGACACTTCTGGTCGGAAGAAGACACATTTTTCCTTCTCGCACGGAACGGACGGGATGAGGCCGACCGGCGCATCACCTCGAATCCAGGGCATCTGCTTTTCACAGGCATCCTCAATGGCGAGAAAGAAAAGACGGACGCGATCGTGCAGCGCCTTTTCGCTCCGGACATGTGGACGCCATATGGCATCCGCACCCACTCAACCCTGAATCCGGATTTCGGCCACCTCACCTACCACCGCGGATCGGTCTGGCCGCACGACAACTGGATCATCGCCCAGGGATTTTTGCGACTCGGGTACGCGCGCGAATATGAAATGGTGAAAGCCGCGCTTTTCGGCGCCTACCGCTTGCTCGGCAAGATCCCGGAACTCTATGGCGTGACGAATTCGGGCGAGCTTCGCGAAATTCCCGAAGCATGCGTCCCGCAGGGATGGGCGAGCGGAGCGCTGCTCAACTTCCTTTTATCAGAATAACTATAAAAACAACCCGTCGCGCGAACGATCCGTTCGCGCGGTTTTTTCATCCGAACTTAAGATTATTCGATTAGACTCATGCCATGTCAAAGACTTCTTCTAAAAAGAAGATAAAGCGGGCGCTGGAAAAGCGCGCGCCCGCAAAAAAGACGTTCCAAAAACAGTCACCTTTGCGGATTGCCCAAATCGCGCCGGTCGTCGAACGCGTGCCGCCCAAGCGCTACGGCGGCACCGAGCGCGTCGTGTCGGCGCTCACCGAGGAACTCGTGCGGCGCGGGCACGACGTGACGCTCTTCGCGAGCGGCGATTCAATCACCGCCGCAAAACTAGTTCCGGTCATTCCGCGCTCCCTCCGCGAAGCAAAGCCGGAACTCGCCGGCATGAGCGGCGTCGATCCCGCGGCTTTCGCGAATATCGGCAATTGCTACGCGCAGCAGGACAAATTCGACATCATCCACGACCACGAGGGACATATCAGCCTGCCGACGGCAAACATCGCAAAGACGCCTGTTGTGATGACGCTTCACGGCCCTTTTACGCCCGAAAACCGGATGATATTCGAAAAACTTTCACGGCCGTATTTTGTGACGATCTCGAATGCGCAGGCGCGGCCGGTGCCGCGCGTCCGCATCGCGGCGAACATCTATAACGGTCTCCCGATGGAATCATATCCTTTCGAAGAACAGGATGACGGCTATCTGCTTTTCGTCGGCAGAATTTCGCCGGAAAAAGGAACGCACTTCGCGATTGAGGTCGCGCAATTTCTCGACATCCCGCTCGTGATTGCGGCGAAGCTCGACGCCGCCGATCGTTCTTATTTCAAAAATTATATCGAGCCGACACTTTCTTCGGAACTCGTCAGCTGGGTGGGCGAAGTGGGGGAAGAAGAGCGGAACAAGCTCATGAGCAGGGCGCTCTGCATGCTCCACCCCGTCACCTGGCGGGAACCATTCGGTCTCGCCATGATCGAAGCGATGGCTTGCGGTTGCCCGGTCGTCGGTTTCAACCGCGGCTCCGTGCCGGAACTTGTCGTGAACGGCAAAACCGGATTTGTCGCGAACGACTTTGAAGAGATGGCGGAAGCGATATTGCGGATCAAAGAGATAAAACGCGCCGCTTGCCGCGCTCACGCGCTCAAGAATTTCAGCGCACCGCGGATGGCGGATGATTACGAGAAATTATTTTATCGGATTTTGGGAGAAAAAAAGACAAAGAAATAGGACCTTTTTAAAAATAACGAGAGCCGCGGTATTTTTGAGAGGAGTCTTATTCCTCGACTGCCGTTTCGCGTTTCGGCACAAGACTAAAATCGGTGGGAAGTGTGAAATAAAATTTGCTGCCGCGGCCCAAGTCCGATTCCACCCCGATGGTCCCGCCGTGCGCTTGAATGATGTTCTTCGCGATATAGAGGCCAAGCCCGGATCCTTCCGTGTTCGACCTCGTGGCATTCTCCGAACGGAAGAATTTTTTGAACAGATTCGGCAAGTCGGTCCCGGGAACGCCGATGCCGGTATCCTTCACGCTCACTTCGACAAACGGCTTTCCTTCGAGTTTCTCCACCTTCACGGTCACCTCCCCGTTCTCGATATTGTAACGGACGGCGTTCACGAGCAGATTGTTCACCGCGAGCGAAAGCTTCTGTGGGTCAATCGAGACCGGCGGCAAAGGATCCTTTGGCCGGTCAAAATAGATCTTCACTCCCGCGCGGCGCGCAATCGGCACGACCTGCGCGAGAAGAACGTTCAGGAATGTGACGAGGTCCTGGCTCTCGAACTGATAACCGAAGCGTCCCTCTTCGATTTTCGCGATATTCAGGAGATCCTCGATAATCTTCAAAAGCTCACGGCTCGCGATCAAGGCGTGGTTCAAAATATCCTTGTTTGCATCGCTTATCGATGCATCGCTCCCGAGTGTTTCGAGCGCCCAATTGATATCGGTCACGGGGCTGCGCAGCTGGTGCGAAGCAATGGTCAAAAATTCATCTTTTGATTTCACGAGCGACACTTCGCGCGTACGATCGCTCACGATCTTCATAAACCCGAGGAGTTTGCCGTCGCCGCCACCGACGGCAGTCGTGATCACGCGAATCTCGAGGTTCGGTTCGGTAAAAGACAGGTCCGCAACCTGCGGATATTGTCCGGCAGCCGAACGATTCACGACCGAAGGCGCGAGTGAGGGAAAGACCACCTGCGTTACAAGCCGCCACGCCGGCTTCTCCACGTCCTGCGGCACGAGTTGGTGTCCCACCGCAAGGTCCGCGTCAAGCATAAAAATTTTTTCCGCGGCAGGATTGAAAAGGACGATTTTAAAATCAGGATCATATACCACGAGCCCGTCCTCGAGGCCGTAAATAATATTCTTGAGCTCGTTCTTCTCGAGTGTGCCGCCGCGTTCGCTCCAGGCCGCGCGCAGGACGTTTAAAAATACGAAGATCGCCGCGGCAAAAAGAAGCAGCCCCTGTAAAAGGGAAAAAAGCGGCGGCAAAAAATACAGGCCGATCAGGAAGACGACGATAAGGATGGCGCACAACGCTCCCACCATCCGCATCTCCGGCCAAAGAATTATTTCTTTGATCTTTTTGAAATTCATCGGTTCCGCGTGCTTCCGCACTACAATATTAGCACGTTAAAATAATCCTTGCTGTGGCCTCTTTTTCGTCTTCGGGACGGTGGCCGTTTTCCTGTTCTCCCCCTTAAGCCGGTTGATCAGCGTCTCAAAATGCATGGCTTCAAAATAGGTTCTGATGCGCGCCCCTTCTTCGCCCACGCGCAGTTCTTCGACGCTCCCGATTTCAACGGGCGCATGCCGGTCGAGCACCACAAGCTCCTTCGAAAATTCTGCTTCGTTCCGGAACGGGCCGATGCGCTTTTCGAGTTTCGGATCGTTCTTCGCGCCTTCGAACGCCGCTTCGAGCGTACCGTATTTCTTGAGAATTTCCGCTGCCGTCTTCGGGCCGATGCCCGGTACGCCCTTGATATTGTCCGAAGCGTCACCCACGAACGCTTTGTAATCGACGAGCTGCCGCGGCAAAAGACCGTATTTTTCCATTACCGTTTTTTCATCGTAAGTGAGCGTGTCGCTCACGCCCGTTTTAAAGGTGCGCACGACGATTTTTTCATCCTCGACGAGCTGTAGCGTGTCACGGTCGCCCGTGAGGATCACCACCTGAAGATCGTTGTCTTTTTTTCCTCCGGAAGCGGATTTGTTTTTGACGGAGAATTTTTCCGCGAAGGTCGCAATCAGGTCGTCCGCCTCGAATCCCGGCTTCTCGAAGACGCGAATACCGAACGCTTCAAAAAGACGATGCGCTTCGATGATTTGTGAAATAAGCTCGGCGGGTGCCGCAGGCCGCTGCGCTTTGTATGCCGCATATTTTTTTTTGCGAAACGTGGGCTCCGGACGATCGAAAAGAGCGGCGGCATAATCAGGTCTTCCTTCACGCCAAAGCCGCAGAAGAATGCTCGAAATTCCGTAGAGCGCTTGCACCGGCGTTCCGTCGCGCGAAGTGAGCGGCGGCAGCGCGTGGAACGAACGGTGAATGAGCGAGTTCGCGTCAATAAGTAAAAGGGTTTTCATAGCATAGGGCCCGTCTTAAAAATATCCGTGAACCCGTCTTTTTGAGATGGGTTCTCGTTTATCATACCAAAGAAAAGGCTTGACGGGCATCCGCTAAAGAGGAGAATAAAGGAAGTGTTATCGGGCCTCGGAGGTGGACTATGTTTGACCATCTGCTTTGCGCGCTTCGCGAAGCATGGACCGAACGAAAGTGGCGCATGGCCATGGTGAACGCCGCGATAGCGTCCGTCGCTTCCGCGACGTTCTCTCTGCTTTTCTTTTCAATCGCCACGTCGGACGATCCGGCAGCGACGCCGCAACCGGTCCGCTTCCTTTTCTTCTTCTCGGGAATGGCCGCTCTGGGCGCTCTTGTGTTGCTCCTTCCGATTTTTTACGAAGTGGCGTATCTTGCCTTCTGCGGACACGCGGCACCGCGGACACTCGGGGAAGAGATGTGTTTTAAATCGAAAAAACTATTCAAGAAATAGAGCAGGCCCCGCTTTGCGCGTCGGCCTGATTTTTATTCGAAGCGTCCGGAGTTCGCCCTGACGCAGGTCAATCGCTGCGGATTATCCGTTCGTTTTCCTTTTTGCCGTGCCGGAACCGCAACCATATGGCGTTTTTCGGCAGAGTGCTTCCAAACTTCTCCGCCCACTCAATAAGCACGATATTCGTCGGATCGAAAAAAATCTCTTTAAAGCCGAGCGCGGAAAGTTCGCCCGGTTTTTTTATGCGATAGGCGTCGACGTGGTATGCGTTTGCGAATCGGGAATTACGAACGGCAAATTTTCTGAAAATAATAAATGTCGGGCTTGCGGACTTTTTTTTGACGCCGAGGCCGCGCAGAAATCCTTGCGCGAAAGCGGTCTTCCCGGCGCCTAATTCTCCCGAGAGCGCAAAAACAAACGCATTTTTTTCTCTTGCGCGCGGCGCGCTTCGTGTTGCGCTGACGGCGAATTTCTCGCCGAGCGCTTTTGTCTCTTTGGCTGAATAAGTGCGGTGGACGGCCATTGTTGCATTATAAAACAAAAGCGGCCATTCGTAATGGACGGCCGCTGCTATACCAGGGTTGTTTCGGGAAAGAAGTTGATGACGCCCGCACACTCGAGGATCAGAATAAACTCGCGCTGGTCGTCGTTATCACGGAGATACTGTTCGCGCTTCGTGAACTGCGAAAGATTATCGCCGTTCCGTCCGTCGTTCCGGTGCATACGCGAGTCATAATCGTCCGCAAGGGCGAGAAGACGCGCATAAATATTGATCAGTTCTTCGTGACGAACAAGGGAAGCCGGCAGCCGCGGCAGCTTTTCCGGATACGGTTTTTTGCCAAAACGATGGTGACGAACCGCCACGTGGCTCACGAATTGCAGTTCACGCCGGTGGAGTCTCAATATCCGCCATCCGTCATACACGTGCGCTTCCATCCGTCCGCGTTCTTCCGCCGTGAACGCCCCGTCTTTATTGAGCAGGCCCTGATCGGAATTGATCTTCCCGATATCGTGCAAAAGCCCGGCAATCACGAGCGTTCGAGGATGTATTCCCTTTATACGGATCTCTTTTCCGAGTTTTCCGCAGATAGCGGCAACGCGAATAGAATGAAGGCGCGTGGCTTCGCTTATCCACCCAAGCGTCATAAGATAACGGCCGACGATCTCCTGCAGGTCGTCTCCAATCCAGTAAGACCGGAATAATTCCCGCAACAGCACGTCTCCTTCCAAGTGTCTCACCTCCTCTTTTTTCCGAAACCAATAACAAGAAACTGGCGTCAGTATAGCCGATGGGCTGCAATTTGTCCAGGGGGGTCTTTGGGACAGCAACACGGGTAATGGGCGGAGCGGCGGCGATGGTAATACAAGGAAATTATTATAAAATATTGCACGGCCATTTCTGTAGTAGCCGCACAAACCCATCTCAAATCCCAATAAGAGCTTTACCCTTACAGCAGTTCGCTCGGCCGGCGGATGCCCAGGTGGTCGTAAGCCGCAGGGAGCACGATCCGGCCCGCCGATGACCGCTGGAGAAAGCCGAGCGTCATGAGATACGGTTCATAAATATCCTCGATCACGCCCCGCTCTTCCGAAAGCGCGGCCGCGAGCGTGTTTACGCCTACCGGCCCGCCGTTAAATTTCTTGATAATGACTTCGAGCAGCCGCCGGTCCTGCGGTTCGAGCCCCATCTCATCGATCTCAAGCATCTCGAGAGCTTTCCGCACGATAGTTTCGTCGGCTATTTCCGCTCCCGATACTTCGGCGTAGTCGCGCGCGCGCTTCAGGAGGCGGTTTGCGATGCGCGGCGTTCCGCGCGACGCTTTCGCGAGCACTTCAACGGCTTCGGGGGTGATGCGGACGCGAAGAAGCCGCGCCGAACGGGCAAGAATGTTCCGGATATCGTCCCGATTGTAATAACTGAGGCGAAATGTCGCGCCGAAGCGGGAGCGCAGCGGCTGCGAAAGAAGATTCTCGCGGGTCGTCGCCGCGATAAGCGTGAACGGTGGGAGGTCGAGACTCAAGGTCCGCGCGCTCGGGCCTTTGCCGACCACAAGATGCAGCTTCCGCGATTCCATTGCGGGATAAAGCACCTCTTCGATCAGGGGATTCACGCGATGCGCTTCATCGATAAAAAGTATCTCGCCGGGCTCGAGGTTCGTGAGGATGGCGGCCAAGTCGCCCGTCTTCTCAAGCGCGGGGCCCGAGGTTGTGCGGACGTTCGAATGCAATTCCCGCGAAACAAGATAGGCGAGCGTCGTTTTTCCGAGTCCCGCAGGGCCCGAAAACAACATGTGATCCGCCGACTCGTTTCTTTTCTTCGCGGCATCGATAAGCACGCGCAGACTGCTCTTGATCTTCTCCTGTCCCACGTATTCGTCCCATTGGACGGGACGCAGGGCCTGATCAATACCCCGGTCGTCCGCGGGGGCGTCTCTTTCTCCGGGCGTTATCGCATGCGTGGGGTGGCTTTTCGGCATTGTAATTGCTTGCTGAATTGACCTTGACAAACAAATTAATTTATGCTAACATTCCTCTAGTTTCATGTGTGTTCGCTTGTGTAAGCTCCTTTAAACCTGGGGGCGGGAATGAATTTAAGCTCTTTAGGACGGACTGGTTTCGGCGAGTCCACTCCTCGAAATCATTCTAACCTCTTTTCATTTTATGAGAAGAGACACAATTCCTTTTCACGAAGGATTTGCCCCCAGATTTAAAGGAACTACTCGTATTAATCAATTAAGTAATTTGTAATTGCAAATTACTAATTTACAAACGCTACCATTCGATCTTTCCCGTCACCGCCTCGACTTCCTCAATGGTCGTTACGCCGGCGAAGGTTTTGAGAATGCCGTCCTCTTGCATCGTAACCATTCCTTG
>DATLTV010000081.1:0-9949 GCA_035533375.1 Minisyncoccota bacterium | reverse complement strand
ATCCGAAAGAACGATCGCGAGAATGCTCCCCGCATACCGTTCGCGCACGTGCGCGAACGCCGCGAGTAGATCCGTCCCCCGCCGTTCACGCGCCGGAACCTGTTCCAGAAACGCGCACAGACGGGAGATCAGATAATACGCATGGTCGGCGCCGGTCTTTGCCGGTTCGTCGATCACGATCTTATCCGTAAATCCCACGAGCCCGACGCGGTCCTGCACATGCGCCGCGCTCAAGGCCAAAATGCCCGTGCATTCGAGAAGCAGCTTCCGCTTGGAAAGCTCTCCGTTCATCCCGAAATCGATCGAGGAAGAAAGGTCGGCGAGCAGCACCGTCGGAGTATCTTTCGTTTCGATTGCTTCGCGCACCCAGAGATCGTCTCCCGGCTGCGCCGAAAGATTCCAGGCGATCCGGTTCACGGGATCGCGGTCGGGATCGTATTCCCGCAGTTGATGGAAATCCATGCCCTGGTCGCGGAACACGCTTTTGTGTTCGCCGACGCGCTCGCGTGAAGAGAGATTCTTTACGGGAATCCCTCCTTTTATCTTCGCGAGCGAGGCGATCGTTTCTTCGTAAAGCGTCATGGCGCGACCGTCCCTTCGATGATTTCCCGCGCTACATCCTCTCCCGTGATTCCCCGGCCTTTGGCCGAGCCCGTGAGCTGGATGCGATGGTTCATGATGCGCACCGCGACCGACTTCACGTCGTCGACGGTCACGAAACGCCCGTTGCCGTGGAGGAAAGCGTTCGTCCTCGCCGCAGCTTCGAAATGGAAGTTGGCGCGGGGAGACAATCCGCCTTTCATGCGCACATTCAGGTCGACGCAATCGCGGAGCGACTTCTTCGCCGATGCGCGCGCCGCGGACTCGGGCCGTGAATTCTCGACAAGCCGCTGGATATACTCGTTCGCGCGTTTTGCCTGTCCGCCCGAACTTTCGATCTCTTTGAAGATCAGTTCGCTCACGTCGAGCGCTTCGGGAAGACTGATCACATTTTCGATCGTCGGGCGAACGCCGTCGCTTCCACCCACGACATTTCCCGCCCGTATCCGCATTTCGCAGTCTCTCGCCGGATATCCGATCCGGAGCGAGTACGTAAAGCGGTCGAGCTGGGCTTCCGGCAATTCGTACGTTCCTTCCTGTTCGACGGGATTCGCCGTCGCAAGGAACCAGAAGAACAAACGCCGTTCGTCGGGAGCATCGCCGACCGGGAGAAGCGGAAATTCCACTTTCCGATATCCCTTCATGTCCACATCGGTCTCTTCAAGGATGGCGATCCGTTCTTCCATCGCCTGGAGCGTCGGCGCCTGCGTTTTCGCATGCGCGCGATTGATTTCGTCGAAAAGGAACATGTGGCTGAAGATCGGGCCTTTGCGCAGGAAAAATTTTCCCGTGTGTCCGATATAAATTTCGCCACCCATGATATCCCTGGGCATGAGTTCCGGATGTCCGGAAACAAGCGATGAAGTCGCACCCACCGCGAAGGACAAACTGCGTATGAGATCGGTCTTGCCGACCCCGGGCACGTCGCGCAGAAGCACGTGGGCCTGGCCCAGTTCCTTTCTGCCGTGCGCCGTGTACGGAATAAGCGTAAACATAGCCTCGACGAGTTCGTCGATGGCACGATCGATGCCGAACAGCCATTTTCTCGGTTGAGCGGCGACCAACTTGATCTTCTCGCGGGCTTCTTCTCCTCGCATGTCATTTTCTCCTATTTTCAGTTGCCAATATGTCGCTACTTGTAAGCATACCGTTGGCGAACCGGAAGTCAATTTGTGCCTGCTTGGGAGGCGAAAGAGATCAAAAAAAACCCGCCGTTGTTTCGGCGGGAATACTCGGGTCAAATACGGATTAATCCGCATTTGCCGCATATATATAGAGGTCGCGGACCGAGTCGATAGGGGTGATATACATCGTATCGAACACTTTTTTCATGGTCACCGTCCCCGCTTGGCCGCCGGATTTCGGCGATTGCGGAGTAATTTCGAAGCGCGAGGTGCTTTCCGCGGTATTCAGGCCGATCACTTCGCCCTTGGCGTTCAAGACCGGACCGCCGCTCAATCCGCCGAACGAAAACTTGTGGTCGCGCTTTGTCTGCAGATGATAATAGAGGTTCGTGTCGTAGCGGACGGTATCAAGGTCGGATCCGCCGGCGCCGTGCGCTATATTCGCATGCTCGTGCGTCGCAACGACGGTCGCTTCAAGGTGATCGAAGACGATCTCCGATTCCCGCGTCGAATCAATCATGATGATGTGGTAATACTCCCGGAATATCGGCACCACCGTGTCCGGCACGCCGTCTTCTGCATCCGATAGTTGTATAAAGAACGGATGCGGATGCATTCCTTCGATGAATGCAGGGTCGCCTTTTACGGGAGGAGTTGCGGCGACGGGATACGGATCGGAGAGAAGATTCGGATCGAACGCCCCTTCGATGCGGATGAGCGCCGCGTCGCGGAGCGGCGGGACCTTCATCACGTACGCATCGTACACACGGCCGTTTGTGAACAGCTTGCACCGGTCAGTCCCCTGCGCCTCCATCGCATCGGTGAAATGTTTTGCGGTCATGAAAATTCCTTTCCGTTTTTCAATGAGAAAACCGGAGGCGAGGATCTGCGGCCTGCCGTTCCACTCGAGCACCAAGAGCGCCACGCTCGATCGGAATGATTGATGGTATGCAACCTGCCCCGACTCCGGCGCCACCGCCGGTCCGGACTTCGAGCCGCAACTCCACAGAAAGAAAAGAACGACCGCGCCAAAAAAAACACGGATGAAACGCATTGCATCCTCCGAATAATCAAGGTCGACTCAGCTATCGTAAGCCTAATCCATCGCGTTCCGGCGTGCAACTCCGCATTAAAACAAAAGGTTTTACGCTCCACGCAAAAACAGTTCGACGGCGTTCTTCGCTTCTGCGGCGTTTTCGGCATTCATCAGGCGGGCGCGAAATTCTTTTGCTCCGACGAATCCCGTGGCGTACGCCTTGAAATGCTTTTTCATGACGGAGAAACTTTTCCTGCCAACATAGAGCCGTTCGAAAAGTTCGGCGTGCCTCACCAGGCGTTCGAGCCGTTCGCGGATATCCGGCGTCCGCCCGGAGAAAAACCAGGGATTCCCAAAAACGCCTCTGCCGATCATCGCGCCGTCGAATCCCGATTGTTCGACGCGCGCGCGGGCGATTTCCAACGAATCCAGATCCCCGTTCCCCAATAAGAGCGTCTGCGGAGCATAACGATCGCGAAGCGCCACGATCTTCGGCGCGAGCTCCCAATGCGCCGGCACGCCCGACATTTCCGCGCGCGTACGAAGGTGAATCGTGAGCGCGGCAATTTCCGTTTCAAGGAGCGCGGGAATCCACGTTGCGATCTCATCCGTATTGTAGCCGATGCGTGTTTTTACGGAGACCGGCAGGCCGCCTGCGCTTTTCCGGAGCGATTGGACGATGCGCTGTGCGAGCTTCGGATCTTTTATGAGCGCCGCGCCGCCGCCGCTCGCCTCAACGCCGCGGTCCGGGCAGCCCATGTTGATATCGATGCCGTCGAAACCGAGTTCGCGGAGCATGGGCGCGACCTCCTCAAATTGTTCCGGTTTGCCGCCGAAGATCTGCGCCACGATCGGATGCTCGGCCTCGTCGTGCCACAGATCGGGAAGCAGCGCTTCTTTTCCCGCGGAGAGCAGTCCTTCGACCGATACGAACTCGGTCCAAAAAATATCCGGCCGGCCGCATTCCACGAACATCCGCCGGAACGCGGCATCCGTCACGTTCGCCATCGGCGCGATCGCCATGATCGGCTTTTGCATTTTTTGCCAAAAAGTTTTTTGCAACGCCATGTGGGCACTATACGACAAAAAAGAGGCGGGATAAAGCCGCCTCCTTTTTGTTTGTTTATTATGCGGAATCCGACTAGGAAAGATGCTTGGAAACGAGCTTCGTCATTTCGAACATATTCACCACATCCTTGCCGTCGAACACTTTTTTGAGCTTCGCGTCGGCGTTGATATTCCGCTTGTTCGCGGGATCCTGAAGATCGTTCTTTTTAATGTATACCCAGAGACCTTTCACCACCTCCGAACGCGGCATCGGACCTTTCCCCACGACCGCCTCAAGTTCGGCGCTCAACTTCATCGGCTTCATAAATGCGCTGTTCGCCATATGTTTATTTTTTTTGTTTAGAACTCATCTCAAAAGCATGCTTCAAGCCGCGTTTCCGATCTTTTCCCGATCCCGCAAGGCTTGCCGAGGAAGGTGTGCTTGACGCACTCCGACCGAGGCGTAACGCAGTGGGGCGGGAAAAGGTCGGAAACCCTTCGGGATACGGCCGCGATACACGAATACCTTTGTCGCACATTCGCTCTACTGAGCTCAGTACTTCCTCGCTCGTCGCTCGGTCGCTGCGGCCTCGGCGTACCCAAGGGTACGCCTTCGCCCTTGCTTCGCGGTCTCACGCATCGCGGCCAGTATCGCGGCCGAAGATACTTTCGAGATGAGTTCTGTTTATTTTGGACTTTTATTAATACTACCTCAGCCGCCGAAGAAGGCAAACCTCGGAAAAACCCCGGAAAAACAAGGGTCGGACGCTTGGAGAAAACCGGATGCGGGCTCTGCCGTCACCCGCGAACGCCGCCGATCCGCAATAGTCTTACAAAAAGATATGCCGCGAAGGTTGCGCCGGTTATAAAGAAGCTCACCGGATACGGCAAATAGAATGAAGCGAAAAGTCCGAACCACGTGGCGAAGAGCGCGATGAGCATCGAGAGGAAGATACCGGGAGCCGGGCGGCGGACAAGCCGTTCGGCGATCGCGGCGGGCGTCACCATGAGCGCGAATATGAGCAAGACACCCACGACCTGCACCGCCATGGAGGTGGCGACCGCGATCAAAAGCATGAACACGACTCCGATCCAAAAGAGTGAAACGCCTTTTGCTTCCGCGACATCTTCGTCGAGCGAGGTGAATAAAAGCGGACGATAGACAACGGCAATCGCTCCGAGAAGAACGAGTGCCGCGACGAGCGTGATGAGCACGTCGCCACTGCTGATCCCCAATATCTCGCCGAACAAAAGCGAATACGCCTCCGTGGCATAGCCGGCATACAGGCTGATGAAAAGGACGCCGAGCCCAAGCATGAATGCAAGCACGATTCCTATCTGCACATCCCGGTTGCGGGCCTTGCGCCCGAGCGTGGCCATCGCGAATCCGCCGGCACCCGTGAAGACCAGCAATCCGGCAATGGGATTCACGCCGAGCAGGACCGCTCCGGCGGCGCCGGCAAAACCGATATGGGACAACGCGTGCGCCGCGAACGCCGAACGGCGCAGGACGATGAAGTAGCCGATGCCTCCGGCGATGATCGCGACGATCGTTCCCGCCTCGAACGCATGCCGCATAAAATCGTATTGCAACATGGACTGCAGGTCACTAAAAATATTGAAGCTGAACGCTATACTATTCATGAATGTGGTGTTCGTGTTCGGGAGCTTCGTCCATGCCGATGATCGCGATCCTCCCGCGTGAATCTTTCAATACTTCGATGGGGATGCCGTAAAGGTCCGTAAGCGACTTTGAGGTGAGGACTTCGGAAGGCTTGCCGTTTGTCACGCGTCCATTCGCGACGTAAATGACGCGATCGAGCACGGGCAGGAGCGGATTGATATTGTGGGCGATCAAAAGGACCGTCGTGCCGCGCGAACGCACGACGTCGTCGATAAGTTGCACGAAATTCGCTTCGCGCCGCATATCAAGATTCGCAAGCGGCTCATCGAGTAAAAGCAGGTCGGGCTTCCCAATCAGGGCTTCCGCAAGAAAGATGCGCTGCAATTCCCCGCCCGAGAGCGCGCCGAGCGGCCGATGCGCCAACGCTTCCGCATCCACGGTACGGAGGGCCGCAAGCGCTTCGTCGGTCCTTGATTGCGACATGCCGATCCCCCAGCGATTTCCATCGAGTCCGAGCCGCACCAATTCGAGCGCTTCGACTCCTATATCGCTGTCCACGGGATGCCGCTGCGGAACATAGCCGATCATCGGATTGCCGCGCAGGGGAACTTTGCCGAAGACGGACAAGGAGCCGCCGAGCGGCTGCATGAGTCCGAGAAGCATCCGGAACAATGTCGTTTTGCCGGCGCCGTTCGGGCCGAGCACCGCAACGAACTCTCCCCGGCCGATCTCGAAGTTCGCGTCCTTCCAGACGGCATTCGATGGATATCCTCCGGCCAAATTTTTTGCGGCGATGATATTATCCATATTATTCGAGAGGAGTGTCATCCTCCGCGAAGGCGGAAGACCCATGCTTCCAACGTTTATCCGGGAGCGTGGATCCTCGCCTTCACGAGGATGACGGACGTTTATTGTCCCAGTATTTTTACGTTCAAGGCGTTTTGCAATGCCAACAACTCTGCGTTCATCCAATCCTCGAACGGAACATCCGGCGGCTGGATCGTTTCGGTGACGCCGATCGCGGGTATCCCCTGGTCCGCCGCGATTTTTTTCACGCTTTCGGTGAGCGGCGTCACGGTCTGTTCATTATACACGAGCGCGCGGATTCCGCCGCCCTTCAGCTGGTTTTCGAATTCGACGATGCTTGCGGCCGGCGGATCGTTGCCCTCGGCTACGGCCTGGATAAACGCCGGCGGCGAAACGAGATCAAGGCCGGCGGCATCCGCGAGATAAGCAACAATATCTTCCGTAGCCGCGATCTTCGCGCCGCCAAATTGCTGTTTCACGGATACGATGCGGTTTTGATATTGCGCGAGCGATGCCTGAAGCGTTTTATATTGCGCCTCGTAATAAGAAGCGTTCGCGGGATCGAGTGCGATCAGGTCCTGCTCCATCCGGGCGACCACCTGGTTCACGTACGCAGGACTGTACCAAAAATGCGGATTATCGCCCTCCTGTTTTCCGAGCAATGCCGCGACATTCATCACCTTGCGATTCGGATCCGGACTCGCGCCGAGCAGCTTGTCCGCCCAGCTGTCGTATCCCGCGCCGTTCTCGATGACGTAATTCGCCGTGGCGACCGCGCGCGCATCTGCCGTATTACTTTCGTATTCGTGGGGATCGGCATTCGGATCCGAAACGATGGTGAATACCCGCACGTGGGAACCGCCAAGCTGCGAAACCAGGCTGCCCCAAAAATTTTCGGCCGCGACCACGCTTAATTCTCCCGTCGTCGCAGGGACACTGTGACACGCGTCGCGGCACAGCACAAAAAAGCCGAGAATCGCAACGATCACGACCGCCGCGGCCGCGGCCAAAATTAAAAAAGTTTTATTCATGAACCGGTGTCGATTCTGAATTATAACATTTACGGAACCGGATCGGTCAAATTATTTGCAAGTAATTTGCATGTCCGTTTTGGAGGCGGGCGCCGAAACCGCCGAGCGCGGCATCATGATCCCGCGCAACACAAAACGACGCCGCTCCAGAACGATTAATTGTTTACCGATACCTGCCGGCTTTTATTCCTCTTTCTCCAGCTCCTCGAGCAGTTTTTTCGCTTTCGCGCTCACTTTTTTCGGAGCTTTGACTATGAAATTCACGAGCAGGTCTCCTCTGCCGAAACTGCCAAAGCGCGGCATGCCTTCGCCGGGAATACGGAGGTTGTCCTTTAAATTGAATTGCGCCGGAATCTCCATGGAAATATTCCCGCCGCTTATGGTCGGCACGGCGATCTTCCGGCCGAGCAGGAGTCCCACGACGTCGAGCTCCCTCCTCACGACAAGGTCCTCGCCACGGCGTTCGAAAACCGGATGCGGCTTCACGCGCACGCGCACGTAGAGATCGCCCGCCGTCGTGCCGCGCTCGCCCGCTTCGCCGACGCCTTTGATCTTGATGAGTTGGTCGTCTTCGATGCCCGGATGGATCTCCACCTTGATACTCCGCACCGCTTTGATGCGGCCGATGCCTTTGCATGCGGAGCAGATCTTGTTCGGTATCTGGCCCGTGCCGTAGCACTTGGCGCACGGCCGTACCTGCGAGATATTGCCGAAGAACGTCCGTCGGTTCTCTTTTATTTCTCCGCGCCCGGCGCAGACGGTGCAGGTCATGAAGCCGGCCTTATGATCGGCGCCCTGGCCTTTGCACGCTTCACAGCGCACGAGTGTTTCGATCTTCAGGTCCTTCGTCACACCGCGGAACGCTTCCTCGAGCGTGATCTCCTCGTGCACTTCGAGATCGGCGCCGCGCTCGTACGTGCGCCGGCGCGGTTTCACGCCGAGCCCCTCGAAAAACGTTTCGAAAATATCACCCATGTCGCCCATGTTCTGCGGATCGAATCCGAATCCTTCCCAGTTCGGCACGCCGCCTTGGCCGAACGGATTCTGTCCGCCGAACGGATTTTGACCCTGCTGCCAGTTGAAACCGCCCGCCGCCTCCGCCGTGCCGAACCGGTCGTAATTCGCGCGCTTCGACTTGTCCGAAAGCACCTGATAGGCCTCGTTGATCTCCTTGAACTTTTGTTCGTCGCCGCCGGCCTTATCCGGATGGTATTGATGCGCGAGCTTGCGGTACGCCTTCTTTATTTCCTCATCGTTTGCGTCTTTCGCAATACCGAGAATTTTGTAATAATCTTTTATCATGGCTCGTTGGCTCGTTGGCTCGTTGGCTCGTTAGTAATGCATTTACTAAAGAGCTAGACGCTTGAAATTCATCGATGGTATTTCAAGCGCTAACGAGCTAAAAAGCTAATATACGATAACTTCATGAGTTCTTGACTCGCCGAGTATATGTACGAACCCGGATGCCAAAAGTATCTGATAAAAAATAAAAGAAAGCAAGGCCGCCAGCCAATAGAAGATGAGGCCGAAAGCGCGGATTACGAAAAAGACGATGAGCGCCCAGACGATCACGAACCAATTTTTGAACTGGTCCTTGAGCGATTGCATTTTTGCGATGATATAGTCATAGATCGCATTCCCCGTCGGCTCATTGGGAGAAACCGGCGCCCCCATCGCGTTCGAAAACGACGCCGTGATCCGGTCGGCGGTCTCTGCGACAAGCGCATCCTGGTCGGCGGGCGAGAGCGCATTGAAACCGGCGTTCGTCTGCAGTTCGATGCGCGCTATGCTTTCCGCAAGCTGGCCGAACGAGGCGTTCAGCGTAAGTCCCGGATAAATATTCGCCGTGAACGCCGATGCCCAGGTGAAGAACGAATCGAAGCTCCCCTGCGAAACAAAGAGATTTCCCTGGCTTGATTGCGAGAGATAGAGCGCAATGAGCGCAAGAAGCATTGCCGTCGTGAATTTCTTGAGGAACGGGATCGCAACGTGGAAAAATCTCACTTCAAGGCCGTTCGCGAGCGCGGATTTTCCCGTGAGATCCCCCCAGAGGAACAATATGACGATGAATGCGGCGGCGGCGCCGACAAAACGCAGGTCGCCCCGGTAAAAAAATATGAGGAGGGCTATGGTATCGAGCAGAAGCCATCCGAGCCGGCGGCCGAACGACCGCGTGAAAAAAACGTGGAGCGTCGAGACCGCCGCGTAAACGCCGAGCGCGAGGAAAAGCCAGGTGATCGCGAAACCGCCCGCAAGATACCGCGAGTATGCGTACCCAACGCTTGCGGCAAGAGCCGCGCTCACGACGCCGAGCATGATCGGCTTCCAAAAATCGGCCTGGCGCCAGGGCGCCGAGATATTCACCTCACTTGCCAGGTTCTGTTCCGGGATTCTCGTTTGTCCCAGTATCTGCATTGCCATCCCCTTTATTATAGAACGCTTGCCCGATTTTTTGAATCTCGGCCGAAAGGTCCGCAAGCGCGGACTTCAATGCGTCAAGATTATCCGCTTCTTTCGCCTTTTTGAGCGCGTCGATCTTTCCACGCACGGCAGACTGCACATCGACCGGCACTTTATCGCCTCCGTCCTTCAATGCTTTTTCCGCGAGGTAGACCGAGGCGTCCGCCTGGTTCCGGGCCTCCACGAGTTCTTTCTTCTGTGCGTCTTCGACGGCGTGCTC
>DATLTV010000080.1:0-7558 GCA_035533375.1 Minisyncoccota bacterium | reverse complement strand
AAGAAGCGGCGAAACTCGTCCGGTCCGCCATTGCAAAAACGGTCGAGCTCGCGCCTCAGGCGATTGATGATGCGCTCATCGAAAAAGCAATCAAGCAAATTAGTAATTGAGTACATTGGTAATTACGTAATTACTCCCGGTTTATTATGAAATACCCCGCGCATCTATACGCAAAAGTGCTCGTCGAGGCGATGAAAGCCGCGAGCACGAAAGACGCCGATGCGTTCGCCGACCGGTTCAAGGCGCTTGTCCGCAGGAACGGCGACGAATCCCATATGCGGAAGATCCTCGAGAAGGCGACGCGCATGGCACGCGGCAAGGAAGGCATTCGCAAGGTCGTCATCGAATCCGCCCGGCGCCTCACGCCGGACCAGCGCAAGATCGCCGCAGGGTTCGCGAAAGAACGGGACGTGATCCAGGAACGGATCGATCCCACGCTCATCGCCGGCATCCGGATCTTCGTGGATGACGAACGCGAATTCGACGGGTCGATGAAAAGCAAATTAGATAAACTGTTCGGTTAACCGTTTGTCATTCCGAGCGCAGCGAGGAATCTCCGCAAAGATCCTTCGCTTCGCTCAGGATGACAACGAAAAAACAATGTCATACGAAATAATAGAAAAGTTAAAACGCGAGATCGAGGGCTACAAAGAAAATCCGGAATGGCAGGAGGTCGGCCGCGTCCTTGAAGTGGGCGACGGCATCGTGAAGATCATGGGGCTGCGCAACGCCGTGAGCCAGGAAATTTTAATTATCGAGTCCGCAAAAGGACCGCGGGCGGCGCTCGCCCTGAGCCTCGAGGAAGAATCGATCGGCGCGCTCGTTCTCGACGATTTTTTGTCGATCGAGGTCGGCGACACCGTAAAGCGCACGAAAGAAATCCTTTCGATCGAGGTCGGCGACGAACTCGTGGGCCGCGTGATCGACCCGTTGGGCAAACCGCTCGACGGCTTGGGCGACCTTTTCAAAAAAGGAGTGAAACCGCAGCGCAATCCCCTCGAAGCCCGCGCGCCATCGGTCCTGGAACGAGAATCCGTGAACGCGCCGGTACACACGGGTATAAAAGCCATTGACGCCATGATCCCGATCGGCCGCGGCCAGCGCGAGCTCGTAATCGGCGACCGCGGAACCGGAAAAACCGCCATCGCGCTCGATACCATTTTGAATCAACTGAATGACAAGGGCCGCAAAACGCCAATCTGCATTTATGTCGCAATCGGCCAGAAAGAATCGAAAGTCGTAAAGATTGCGGAGACGCTCAAAAAATTCGGCGCGCTGAAATACAGCATCGTCGTCTCCGCGCCGGCTTCTTCCCCCGCCGCTTTGTGGTACCTCGCGCCGTATGCCGGCTGCGCCATCGGCGAATACTTCCGCGACAAGGGACAGGACGCGCTCATCGTCTACGACGATCTCTCGAAACACGCCTGGGCCTACCGCCAGATATCGCTTCTCCTCCGCCGCCCGCCGGGCCGCGAAGCGTACCCGGGCGACGTTTTCTATCTCCACTCGCGCCTTTTGGAGCGCGCCGCGAAACTTTCCAAAGAAAAAGGCGGCGGCTCCTTGACCGCACTCCCCATCGTCGAAACCCAACTCGGCGACGTCACGGCTTATATTCCCACGAACATCATCTCCATCACGGACGGCCAGATCTTCCTCGAAACCGACCTCTTCAACCAGGGCCAGCGGCCCGCACTGAACGTCGGCATCTCGGTCTCGCGCGTCGGTTCCGCCGCGCAGACGAAAGCGATGAAGAAAGTGGCGGGTAAGCTGCGCCTCGCGCACGCGCAATTCCGCGAACTCCAGGCGTTCGCACAGTTCGCGACGGACGTGGACGAAACGACGCGCAAGCGCATTTTGCACGGCCAGAAGATCAACGAAGTGCTGAAGCAGGACGACCTCTCCCCCGTTCCTTTCGAAAAACAGGTCTGTATTTTCTATGCGGTGCTCAATAATTACTTCGAGAAAGTGGAGGTGGCGGACGTGCGCAAGACGGAAGCCGCCCTTCTCGACTATCTCGAAAAGCTCCACGAGAACGATATCCTGAAACCTATGCGTGAAAGCGGCGAATTTCCGGAACCGGTCGAAAATAAATTGAAGGAGGCAATAACTGATTTTTTGGGGAAATAATCACAACCTTATCTCTATATTTCTCCACTTTATATCTCTCGATCGTTGGCACGAGATAAAAATGGAGAAAGATAAAGAAAAGTAGAAAAATATTGCATTGGAACCACCATGGAATCCGCACAAAACTTAAAACGGCGCATCCGAAGCGTCCAAAATATCGGACAGATCACGAAGGCGATGGAAATGGTTGCGGCGACGAAGATGCGCCGCGCCCAGGAGATTGCGCTCGCTTCGCGCCCCTATTCCTATACCGCGCTCGAATTGCTCGGCATTCTTTCGAAACTCGGCGGCGAAGCGGAGCCGCTTCCGGCACTACTCAAAAAACGCCCGGTTAAAAAGACCGCGTTCATGATCGTCACTTCCGACAAAGGTCTCGCGGGCTCCTTCAACGGCGCCGTGATCCGCGCCTTCGAGCGTTATATAAAAGAGAACCGTATTGATCCGCGCGGCCCGGAATATTCTTTCATCGCCGTGGGGCAAAAAGCGAAAAGCTATCTCGAGCGGCGCAAGATGCGCGTCGGCGCAAGTTTCACGCGCGTCGGCGATTTCACGAAACTCGAAGAGGTAACGCCAATCGCGGACGCCCTCATTTCCGGCTATCTGCGCGAAGACTTCGACCAGCTCTTCGCCTTTTTCACGACCTTCGTAACGGCGCTCCGCCAGGATGCCGTCTTTCGCGAATTCCTTCCCATCGATTACGAAGCGGTGAAACTTTCCATCAAAGACACCATCCCCCGCGCCGGACGTTATTCGGAATACGCGAAAACGGAATCGTTCTTCGAAGACACGGCAAGGGATTATATCATCGAACCCTCCCCCGCCGCGGTGCTTGCGGAGCTTGCGCCGGAACTCCTGAAAATCCGGGTATATCACGCGATCCTCGAAGCCAACGCCTCGGAACATTCTGCCCGGCGCATGGCGATGAAAAGCGCATCGGACAACGCAAGCGAGCTTTCGGAAGACCTGAATCTCGTGTACAATAAATCGCGTCAGGCGTCGATCACGCGCGAACTCACGGAGATCACGGCCGGAGCGGAAGCACTGCATTAAATATGGCGCAACTTTATTTCGATATTTCTCTACCTTACCTCAACTGTATATCTCATAATCTGTTACGCGAGATAAAGTTGAGAAAAATAGAGATAAGGTGGATATGAAAAAGTAGATAGAACATTTATGCCAAACAAAATCGGTAAAATAACGCAAGTAATCGGACCCGTAGTCGACATCGACTTCGGCGAGGAAACGAAGCTCCCGCCCATTTATAACGCATTGAAGGTCAAGCTTGGGAGCGGCGATATTTTAGTCGAGGTCGTGAAGCATCTCGAACCGGGCAAGGTCCGGGCGATCTCCATGGCGCCGACCGACGGCTTGAACCGCGGGGCGGAAGCCGAAGATACGGGCAAGATGATTGAAGTGCCCGTGGGCGATGAAGTGCTGGGTAATATTTTCGATGTCTTGGGCCGCCCGCTCACAAAACCGCAAAAACCTTTCAAAAAATATTTACCGATCCATCGCGATGCGCCGAAATTCACGGAGCAATCGACGAAAGTGGAAGTCTTCGAAACCGGCATCAAGGTAATCGACCTCATCTGCCCGTTCATCAAGGGCGGCAAAGTGGGGCTGTTCGGCGGCGCGGGCGTGGGCAAAACGGTATTACTCCAGGAACTGATCAGAAATGTCGCCGAAGTCGGCGGCGGCGCTTCCGTTTTTGCCGGTGTAGGCGAACGCACGCGCGAAGGAAACGATCTCTATCACGAAATGAAAGAGTCCGGCGTTATCGACAAGACCGCGCTCGTCTTTGGCCAGATGAACGAAGTACCGGGCGCCCGCGCGCGCGTAGCCCTCTCCGCGCTCACGATGGCGGAATATTTCCGCGACGAGGAAGGAAAAAATATCCTTCTTTTCATCGACAATATTTTCCGTTATTCGCAGGCCGGTTCCGAAGTTTCAACGCTTCTCGGCCGCATGCCCTCGGCCGTCGGCTATCAGCCGACGCTGGCGTCCGAGATGGCCGAACTTCAGGAGCGCATCACCTCGACCAAGAAGGGCTCTATTACGTCCGTACAGGCCATTTACGTGCCCGCGGACGATATCACCGACCCCGCTCCGGCGACGACCTTCAGCCACCTCGATTCCACGATCGTGCTCTCCCGCGCATTGACCGAAATCGGCATCTACCCGGCGGTCGATCCTCTCGCCTCGAGCTCGAGCGCCCTGGACCCGAAGATCGTGGGCGAAGAACATTACGGCGTCGCGCGCGACGTCCAGAAAACGTTGCAGCGCTATAAGGAGTTGCAGGACATCATCGCGATTCTCGGCATCGAAGAACTTTCGGAAACCGACCGCAAAACCGTAGACCGCGCGCGCCGTATCCAGCGCTTCCTCTCGCAGCCATTCTTCGTCGCCGAAGCATTTACCGGCCGCCCGGGAAAATATGTCTCGCTCAAGGATACGATCAAGAGCTTCCGCGAAATATTGGACGGCAAGCACGACGAAAAATCGGAAGAAAATTTCTACTTGAAGGGAGATATAACGGAAACAGCCGTGGCCTAACCGATCTGTCGTCCCGGAAAATCGCCGCGCGATTTGTCCGGGATCCATACCTTAAAAAATCATTTCAAAATGTATGGATCCCGGGTCAAGCCCGGGATGACAAAAAGTATCGCAATAACTAAAAACCCCAACACCAAAAACAGATCGAATCCATGCAACTCGGCGTCTATTCACTCCAAAAAGTCTTGTTCAAAGGCGAAGCCGCGGAGGTCAATTGCAAGACCACGAGCGGCGAGATTACGATCCTCGACCACCACCGGCCGCTTATTTCGGTGCTCGCGCCGGGCGTCATGAAGATCGTCGATAAAGCGGGCAAAGAATCGTATATCGATGTGCGTTCCGGGTTCTTGGAAGTCCGTTCGGGAAACGAAGCCCGGTTTCTTGTGGAAGAGCGGCATTAGACAGTACCATGGAAAAACCGCCTATTTCGGAACCGGAGAAAAATAAAAAAATGGAAAAAATACTTTCGTTTGAATCGGGCAAAGAGCATTACGAAGCCGACGCATTCATCGCCTGGTGCTTCGACGATCGATTTTCCCCTCTCCTTGCGGAATTGAAAAAGGGGTTCGGACATTCGGACGATGAAAAATTCGCGGGAGGCGCAAAAGAACTGGCTTCATCCGATCCTTCCGCGCATCTTGATCAAATCAGAAAATCCATCCTTCTCCATAAAACAAAGCGCGTCGTTCTCATGGTGCACATGGATTGCGGCGCTTATGGCGGCTCGAAAAAATTCAATAATAATCACAAAGCCGAGCAGGACTATCTCGCTTCGGAATTGAACGCCGCCGAACAAAACGTAAAAAAGGAATTCCCGGATATCGAAGTGGAAAAAGTGATCGCTGATTTCGACGGACTCTATAAGATCGACCCGAAAGAGGCCTCTTTCGGAGCTGCGGCATAAAAAAACGGGCCCGTGGATCGGACCCGTGCATGCCTCAATCGGCAAGATGAGGCTGGTTCTTCTTTGCCCATTTTTCCCATCGCGCGCGTGAGAGAAAATAGGTGCGCTTTTTGCCGCCGCCGTAATCGACGGGGAAGAAGCAGGCCACCTCGATCCCCTGGTTCAGGGTCTTGATTTTGGTTTTGGCGCGTATGTGCAGCGCTATGCATCGCGGAAGATCCACATTGCCCAAAGCCGCTGCCCCGCAAGGAGCATGCGCGTCGAGCGCCACGACATTGATGCCTTTGATCGCCCGCGCATCGGCTATCTGGTCGAGGAACACTTCGTGCGCGCGCTTTCTTTTATTCACCGGCGAACGGGGAGCGCAGGCAAGCGCACCGCCATGCCAGGAAAGTACATGGATCCGCGGATCAAGCCTTTGTCCGGCCTGCATTTTCACCTGATGCTCGAATATGTCGTAGAACCGGTCTCCGTCGGCGCAAGTTACGAGAATGACTCCGTTGCGCTGATCGAGGCGGTGTCCGTCCACATCCTGCAAAACCCCGGATTGCCGAAGCGTCTTTATGAAATCGAGATCGTTATGGGATAACTGTCCCGCCATCAATCCTCCTTTTTACTCGGCGACAATCATTGCTGGGAAGAAGTATACGCCTTTCCGGAAAGAAATCAAGCGCTCTCTACTTTATCCCGATATTTCTTTATAATAAATGCATGGATTATCCGTTTTTCTGGGGTGCCGCGACATCCGCCTGGCAGGTGGAGGGCGGCATTCATAACGATTGGACCGAGTGGGAGCTCGCGACCGCGAAACGCAGGGCGCTCGCGGCAAAAGACGAATCCCTGCCCGATTTTATTTTGAAGGGCGATCCGGATCCTCTGCGGGAAGAAACCTATATTTCCGGGCGTGCGGCGGATCATTATAACCGTTTCGAGAAGGATTTCGACATCGCGAAATCGCTCGGACACAATGCGCATCGCTTCTCAATCGAGTGGTCGCGCATCGAACCCGAGGAAGGAAAATGGAACGATGCGGAGATCGAGCACTATCGCAAGGTCATTGACGCGCTCCGCGATCGCGGCATGGAGCCCTTCGTCACGCTCTGGCACTTCACCCTTCCTCTCTGGCTGGAAAAAAAGGGAGGCGTCCGCGCGAAAAAATTTCCGGAATATTTCGCCCGTTACGCCGCATTCACGGGCGAACGGCTAAAGCACGATGTAAAATTCTGGGCGACGCTCAATGAACCGGAGGTCTACGCGGCCGCAGCCTATTTCCGCGGCATCTGGCCGCCGGAGAAACGCGGGCCGTACGCTTTTTTCGCGGCGCTTCGGAACCTCGCGCGCGCGCATGAAGCCGGCTATCATGCGTTGAAGCTCGTGGACAGCACATTCAATGTGGGCGCCGTCGTCGACCGCGTTTTTTTCGAATCCGCGGGTGGCTTCGTGAATGACACGCTCACGCGCATCGCCGCGGCGTTCTGGAACGGATACTTCTTGAATCGCACGCGCCGCGACATCGATTTCATCGGCCTCAACTATTATTTCCGGAACCGCATCGATTACGGTTTCAATAAAAACGAGAATCGGGAGGTATCGGACGTGGGATGGGAATTGTATCCCGAAGGCATCTACCGCATGCTCACGGACCTCGCGAAATACGGAAAGCCGATCTACGTGACCGAAAACGGCGTGGCGGACGCGCGGGATGCCTATCGCGCAAAGTTCGTCGCGGACCATATCGACTGGATGAAGAAAGCGATGGCCGAAGGGGTCGACGTACGCGGCTACTTTCACTGGTCACTCCTCGACAACGTCGAACTCGCGAAAGGAAAGTGGCCACGCTTTGGACTCGTCGAGGTAAACTATAAAACAATGGAACGAAAGATACGGCCAAGCGCGTGGGAATACAAGAAAATCATCAGCTCGTAAGCTCGTAAGCGCTGAACCGCATGCAATAGCGGTTCACCTGCAAAG
>DATLTV010000079.1:0-5283 GCA_035533375.1 Minisyncoccota bacterium | reverse complement strand
GGCTTAGTTTTCGAGTGGAGTTGTAAACAACGCTCCCTGGACGCACGATACCTGTGTCCTAAGCTGCTGGGATGAGAGACTCGATCCAGCGAGCAGCGGGCTCCTCGGTCTGCAAGGAACCGCCGCTCAATGTTGTGCCCTCGTGAGGAATTGAACCTCAATCTTCTCCTTCGGAGGGAGACGTCCTATCCGTTGAACTACGAGGGCGATGCACCCCTATCTTACTATAAATACATACACCTCGTAAACTGCGGCGAGGAGGAATACTGCAGCGACGACGGAGAGCGCGGCCTTCTTCCATGGCGAGAGCGCAAGCACGCGGAGGCCGACCGCGATCATCAGGAGATATTGGATGCTCAAAAATAATCCACCGGCGAAACCGACGATGAAAAGAAAGTTATTGAAGCCCGCTAGCACGAGGAGCGGCGGTAGAAATACAATGAGCGATCGCGCCGCCACCGACGGCCACCGCAAGTCCTTCTCGAGCGAATTCTTTATTTCCCGCGAGGTCGGTATGGAAATAGTCCAGACAGCGAGGAAGCCGAGGGCGGCGAGGGCCGTTTTTTGCCAGAGGGGCCAGTTTGAAAGCCCGGAGAGCGTATCCGCGGTGATCTGCGTGGCCGATCCCAAAATTCCCGCGACGAAAAGCAGGTAGAGCGCCGCCGCGAAAACGGTTCCCGCAGCGACCATCGCGACCGGAGAAAAACCTTTTGTCCCGTCGCGCCTCCTCGTCTCGTACGCCGGTTCGATGCCTGTCCAGCCGGCGAGCGAAAAAAGTATGACGCCGAAAGGCAAAAACAGGTTTCCCGAACCCACCCGCGCGGCGCTTCCGAATCCCGCATGCGGCCACGCGAGCACGAACACGGACACAATGAGCGCGGAAGTGCAGATGATGCCGAGTAGTTCGAGTCCGATCACGCGCCCGTCGGCGAGGAACACCGGCAACGCAATCGCGAGCCAGAAAAGCAAAAGCAGGAGCGCGGAATCCGCGGAGGGAAAAAGGAGCCCGAGGAAACTGCTTCCTAAAACGAGGAATGCGGTCATCGCGAGAAGCAGCCCCGCGACGATCGAGAAAAAGCCGATCGCGAAACCGATATTGCCGAAATATTTCCGACTGAGTCCGAGTAGGCGTTCTTTCTCGTTTTCCTTTTCGAGTACCTTGAGATAGATGACGTGCGCAACGATCACGATCCCGGCAAGCAGTACAAGGTAAACACAACCGACGAGCCACCCCGCGGTATAAAAAACATAGGGCAGCGCGAACACCCCGTCCCCTATGGTCGCCGCGGCGAGTATCGCCGCGATCTTAAAAAAACTTTCGAACTTCAGGGTCATTCGGCGTCAAAAACCTCGTCACCTTCGCGCACCTTATCCTTCACCTTGATGCCGACCTCTTTTCCTTTCGGCGCGACCGCAACCGGTTTGTGGTTATATTGCATCGATTTCGCCACCTCCTCGAAATCGGTCGTAGCGCCTTTGTAATGAAGCTTCGCGCCGGTCTTCACCGCTTTTTTGAACTTCACGATCGCGACCTCGATATCTCCGTAGAAATGCGTGACGGCGCCAATCGGCTTCGGTGTCTTCGCTTTTTTCGGCGCTCTCGTTTTTTTGCCCGCTTTCTTTGCGGCTTTTTTAACTGCTTTCGTTTTTTTCTTTGATTTTGTTTTGGGCATGGATTTATTATATCGTCATCCCGGAAAATCGCGGGGTGATTTATCCGGGATCCGCGTGTTATTAATTAAATAGTTTTTATCGGTATGGATCCCGGGTCAAGCCCGGGATGACAAAAAAACAGCTCACCCTCTCGCATTCCGCGACGGGATATAATTCTTGAGATCGAGGTCCTTTTCTTCCGCCTCGATAAGCGCGACGACCTTATCGACAAGTTTCACGGGGTCCGACTCGTAAACGACTTTTCCCGGGCCGCGGTGCGCGTCTTTGATGATGCCGGGGAGCATGTCGCTCATGCCGCCGCTTTTGGCCAAAATACCTTGCGGTTTTTTGTCCTCGAAGCCGATCGTGAATTCGTTGAGCGTCCCCATCCTGCCGTTGATCGTGATAATCGCGTCCGCCGAGCGCGTGAGCAAGAGATTCCTGCCGGAATAATCGAACCCGGTGTAGATGATGAGGTCGTGGTAATCGAGCGGCAAGTGATAGCTCTTCACGTGCGAAAGCTTAGACGCCGCGGGCGAGAGGCCGATCACGATGCCGCCGGCTTCCTTCGCGCCTTTTGCCGCCCAAAACGGAATCCCCGTCGTCGCGCCGGTGACCACAATCATATTGCGCTCGGCGATGATCCGCCCGACCTGCTCGGCCTTTTCAATGACCTCCGGCGGGCAGCGGTCGGTTTCGGCCGATCCGGAGATGCAAATTTTGTATTTAAGATGATAAAACGGATTGTCGGAATTTTTATTGGTCATAGTTGGATTATAGCACGCGAGCTCATTGGCTCGTTAGCGATTCACTCATTAGCCAGAACATTGTATGGCCAACGAGCTAACGAGCCTATGAGCTTTATAGCTCGACAGTTTCCCCCGTTTTCGGCACCACGGCCAGGACCGCAAGCTCGTCGCGAATCTTCGCGGCGAGCGCTTCGCTCGCATCGGGCTCGCCCTGCACAACGAACACTTTTTTGAGCGAATGCCGCATGGCGCCGACCCATTCGAGAAGCCGCGGCTGGTCCGCGTGCGCGGAGTAGCCGGGGATGTCCTTTTTCTTGCAGCGCACCGGAACTTCTTCGCCGAAAATCCTCACGACCGGAGCGCCATCCATGATCTGCCGACCAAGCGACCCTTCCGCTTGGTAGCCCACAAAAAGGATTGTGCTCTTCGGATCGGGAAGATAGCGCGCTTCGTGGTGTAAAATGCGGCCGCCCTGCGACATGCCGGAACCCGCGATCACGACTTTCGGCGGCGGCACGCCGTTGATCTCTTTCGACTGTTCGGTGGTAAGCGTGAGCCGGAGCCCTGGGAAATTCATAATATCGTCGCCGGACATCGCGATATCCCGCGTTTCCTTATTGAAGTCATTCTCGTATTTTTTGTAGACGGCAGTGAGTTTGATCGCGAGCGGGCTGTCGATAAAAACCGGCACGCGCGGCACGCGTCCTTCTTCGAAAAGCTGATGGAGGTGATAGAGCAGTTCCTGCGTGCGCTCCATGGCGAACGTGGGAATGAGCAGCGTCCCTTTTGCGCGGACGGTATCCTCGATCGCATCCTCGACCATTTCGCGCCGCTCGCCCACATTTTCATGAATGCGGTTGCCGTACGTCGATTCCACGAGACAATAATCGGCGTAATCGAGCATTTCCGTAGGCTTGATGATCGGCGCGGGAAAATTCCCGAGGTCTCCGGAAAAGACAATTACCTTCCCCTCGACTTCCACGCGCACAAAAGCGGATCCCAAAACGTGTCCGGCATCGAATAATTCCACTTTGAAATTGCCGACCTGGAGCGGCGTGTGATAATCGAGTTTTTTCCAGATCGACATCACGTGATTCACGTCCGCCACATTGTAAAGCGGCGCCTTTTTTTCGCGCTCCGCTTCTTTCGCGAGAATATGTTCCGAGTCGAGCAACAGGAGCTCGCCGCAATCTTTCGCGGGCGGCGTCGAGTAGATCGTTCCGCGGAAACCGGCGCCGGGAAGGTTTGGTGTCCGGCCGAGGTGGTCGAGGTGCGGGTGCGTGATGAATACGGCGGAGATCTCCTTCGCGTCGAACGGAAACGGCTCGAAATTACGTTTTTCCGCGTAATGGCCCCCTTGGTGCAGGCCGCAGTCGATCATGATCTTCTGCCCGCCCGACTCGAGTACATAGTTCGAGCCCGTGACTTCGCCTACGCCGCCGTAAAAAGTTAATTTCATAATAATTAATTATATCTTTTCCGCGCACTCTGCGAAAGGTTTGCGTCCGAAGGAAATATGTGCTATGATGCCTGCGGCAGTCCATTTCGTATCGGAGGAAACGATTGGATCCTCGTACTAACACGACAGAACATCGCGAACGGGTAATCACGCTTGATCTCGATGCCGTCGACGAAATACTCGGCGAATCGCCGGATAGCGTTATCGGTGGCCGAAAAAAGGGCCGCGTGAAAACCCCGGGGCGCATCTTTCGGCGTCCGGAGAAACCAAACAAGTACTTCCACTGTTCCCGCAGGAGCAGATAATCTTCGCGCCGGTCCGATCACAATCAGACCGGCTTTTTTTATCAATCCGCGGCGGTACATTCTAGCGTGAAGTGCAATTAGGAATCTCTGCTGGTTAGAATAGTAATGTCGATCATTACTATCAACCACATACATGCACTACACGCAGTTCACCCGCGATGAGCGGGTGTCGCTCGCCGCGCTGTTTTCGTCGGGTATGCGGCAGAAGGAGATCGCGGCACGGATCGGAAAGGGCGCCTCGGCCATCTCAAGGGAAATTGCGCGGAACAGCGATGCGGATGGCGTCTACCGTCCCGGTGTCGCGCATCGGAAAACACGGGAACGAAGAACGAGAGCGAAGTACGAAGCGAACAAAATCGAGCGCAATCCGGGGCTCCGGAGAAAAATCATGGGAAAGCTTCGCCGCTACTGGTCGCCGGAACAGATCGCGGGCGCGCTCAATCGTGAAGCCGGATGCACGGTCATCTCGCACGAGACGATCTATGGCTGGATCTATGCCGCGCGTCCCGACCTCAAGTGGTATCTCCGGTGCCAGAAAGGAAAATATCGCAGGAAGCGGGGCACGAAATTGCGAGAGAAACAAAGGGAGGAAGGCAAAAAGACGCGCATCGATGTCCGCCCCGCAATCGTCGGGGAGCGAACGCGCATCGGCGATTGGGAGGGCGACACGATGATGGGCAGGGACAAACGGGCCCGCATTCTCACGCACGTTGAACGGAAGAGCGGATATCTCATGGCCGACAAGCTTCTCGCGGCGCGCGCCAGGGATGTTGCGGAGCGCACCGCGTTGCGGTTCAGGAAATTGTCCCGTGCGCAGCGCCGTACCGCGACCTACGACAATGGATTGGAATTCGCGGAGCACGAGCGCATCGCGAAGACGACTGGCATGGCCGTCTATTTCGCGCATCCTTACCACTCATGGGAGCGCGGCACGAACGAAAATACGAACGGCCTCTTGCGGCAGTTCTTTCCGAGGCACATCGACTTTGCTACGATTACCCAAAAGGACATTGATGAGAAGGTTCGACTCATCAACATGCGGCCACGAAAACGACACGGCTATTTGACCCCCGTCGAGATTTTCCGAAAAAATTGCACTTCAAACTAGAACCCAGGG
>DATLTV010000078.1:0-2278 GCA_035533375.1 Minisyncoccota bacterium | reverse complement strand
GCAGGAGATCCCGACGCGCTTGCGAATTGGATCTCGCTTAGCCAGGATTCGCTCACCGTTCCTTCCGGCCGCACGATGGAGATCGGCTTCTCTATATATATCCCCAAAACCGCATCGCCCGGCGGCCATTATGCGGCCGTGATGATCGGCACGAAACCGGCCGGACGGAGCATGCAGGGAGCCGCTGTTTCCGTCGGGAGCTTCGTGACTTCGCTCGTGTTTATGAACGTGAAAGGCGAAGCGAAAACAGGAGGAATAATCACCAAGTTTTCGACCGATCGTGCCGTCTACGACTTGCCGGACGCGAAATTTTCTCTGATGTTTCAAAACACCGGCAATGTCTATGTGCGTCCCGAAGGCGGGATCTCCATCTATAATATGTGGGGGGTGAAGCAGGCATCGATACCGGTGAACCAGGGAACTTCTTTCGGAACGGTCCTGCCGTCGAGTTCGCGGGAATTCGATGCCGAATGGAAAGGGGCGGACGATTTCTTCGGCATCGGCAGATATACGGCTGTGGCGTCCGTCGCCTACGGCAGCCTTCCGGGGCAAACCGTTTCAAGTACGCTTTCTTTTTGGATCTTTCCCGCCGGACGCGCGGCGGCGGTGCTCGGCGGAATGCTTTTCTTCTTTTTCGTGATCGTATTCTCGGCAAAGCTCTACGTGCGGCGGGCGCTTGCGCTGCGGCCTTTGCGCCGCTCGCGGATGGACGCCGTTCCGGCCGCGGCTTCGCGCGAAACAGGATTCGATAGGATACTGTTGGGACCGATCGCGGAAGGCGTGCTTGATCTGAGAAAAGCGCGGGAGGCATCGCGGAGCGTCCCGCGGCCGCCGCGTAACTATTTTTGGCGACGGTGGTCGCTTTTCGGCCCGCTTCTCAGAAAATACGTCGCGTTCCTTGTTCTTTTCCCGCTTTGCATTCTTGCGGTCCTTTGGATCGCCGCCTATCTTCGCGCGGCGTTCAATACGGAGAAGACGTACGATATAACAGTCCAGGTGTCTGCGGGCTCAGTCGCGCCGGGAGGAAATGCAAATACCGTTCAATGACAAAAAAGCAAAAAATAATCGCGGGACTTCTGTTTGCGGCGGCGCTGTTCGCGGTATTTTTCGCGCCGGTCCCGCCTGCCGCTTTTGCCGCGGATCTCACGGTCGCGCCCGCGGTGATCGACGGCCACGGCTTGCCGCGCGATATTTTGAACTACACGCTTACGGTCACGAATAATAATAGTAGCCCGGAAAACGTATTTGCTTCGGTTTATGAGCTTACCGCGAGCGGCACACAGGTATTCGCGGACCCGTCGACATCGAATCGCCCGGCGCTCCTTGCCGATTGGATCGAGGTTTCGCGGGGCGCGACGATGTTCCAGCCGGGCGAATCAAAGACGATCCCGGTCATGATTACGATCAATCCTTCGGCGACCGCCGGCGACTATCATGCCGTCATTGCGTTTGTCACGGGCTCGACGCGCAATGAAGCCGAAACGCATCTGAACGGCGCGCCGCAGGCGCTCGTCAACCTGTCCGTCGCCTCGGACGCGAAGGAAGCGCTCCAGATAGACAGCTTCGGCCCGGCGAAGCGCTTTTACTCGGGTTTTCCGGTCGAATTCGACTATATAATAGAGAACATCGGCACGGTTTCCGAGGCTCCGAAGGGATCGGTCCTTCTCTACGACCGCACGGGACACGAGATCGGATCAATCGATGCGAATCCCGGCGGCATCTCGATCGCTCCGGGAGAGAAAAAATCGTTCACCGCGCAATGGCAAAACGGCCAGGGCCTCGGGCAATACAAAGCATCGCTTGATATTTTATACGGCGCGACAAATGAAACGCTCGAGTCCGTAGCCCTCTTTTGGATATTGCCCTGGGAAAAACTGCTCATCATCTTCGGTATTTTATTTGCCGTCGTGATCGTGCTCGCCGTCGTCATGCACAAAGAATACGAGAAGCGGCACCATCGCCGCATGCGGATGATGCAGCATCTGCTCAAAGACCGCAGTGTCGTCGACTTGCGGCATCCGCGACATCGGGATGAATAATTTCTAATTTCTAATTATTAAGGAACGAAGGATAAGGATTCATGAGTAACATCAAAAAAATTTTCGCGGCCGTTGTCGTACTCTTCGTCTGCTTCGCTCCGCTTGTTTCCCGCGCGCAAGCGAACGATGCGGTCGCGCTTACGATTACACCGCCGTTTTTCGAATTCAACGCGAATCCCGGCGATTCGTGGTCGAGCTCTATTCGCGTCGTGAATACGAATCCCGGCAGCCTGCCGGTC
>DATLTV010000077.1:0-14776 GCA_035533375.1 Minisyncoccota bacterium | reverse complement strand
CTTCTTCACTCACCCGTCGCCGCGATTCCTCCTCCTTTGTTTTGAGGAGCACGGCGAGGTTCGCGAGTTCCGCCGCCTCCTTGCTCTTTGTTTCGGCAAGGAGTTTTGCCTCGAGTGCTTTGGCCTCGACTTCGGTTTTTTTGATGATCGCGATTGCCTGAGCTTCTCCCAGCTTCACTTTTTCCTTGCGAAGTTCGTCGGCCTCGAGCAATCGTTTCTCCGCTTCGCCGGCCTTCACCACTCCCTGCTCGATCTTCTCCCGCCGTTCGCGCATGAGTTTCAAAAGCGGTTTGTATATGAAGAGCCGTAGCACGACGAGTAGCAGAAAAAAATTGACCGCTTGGCTTAGAAGCAGATGCCAATCAATGCCGAGTTGAGAGAATAGTTGCTGCATGAATGCTAATTTTCAATTATCAATTAACCATTTTCAAAGCAATCGTGCCATTGAAAATTGAAAATTCGAAAATCGAAAATTGTTTTTATGGTACGAACTTAATGATGAGCGCAATGACCAAGGTGTAGATCGCGACGGCTTCCGCGAAGGCGATCGCGAGGATCATCGCGGTCTGGATTTTCGATGCGGCGTCGGGATTTCGCCCGATAGCTTCCGATGCCTTGGAACCGATCAAGCCGATCGCGATACCCGGGCCGAGCGCGCCGAGGCCGATTGCGATCGCGGTTGCGAGGAGGCGGGCTGAATTAACGTCTAACAGCATAAAAGTGTATGTTATGAATGTATTTTCTCGACCTTTCCCGTGATGCCGATCTCCGGTTTCGCGCTTTTCGTTTCATGCTTTTCTTCGTCGTGCGACGATATCGCTGCCGAGATGAAGACGAGCGTCAGCATTCCGAAAATAAACGCTTGGATGAAGCCTACGAACACCTCAAGGCCGAGGAAAGGCACCGGAGCTGCGTAGGGAACGAGGAATGCCATGATGGCGAGAAGCACTTCGCCGGCGAACACGTTGCCGAAAAGACGGAACGAGAACGAGATAATTTTAGCAAATTCCGAGATTAATTCAAGGCCGCCGGTGAAGAATCCGATCGGCCCCGTGAAATTAAAGAAGACCGAGAGCCGGCCTTTGAGGCCCACGGCAACCGTCGCGAAAGCGTTCACAAAGGTCATGGCGATGAGCGCGATCGCGAGCGTGAAGTTGAGGTCGCTCGCCGGGCTGCGGAGGAGAGGAACGGTCTCACTGCCCTCGCGCACCACGACCGATCCCACGCCCGGCAAAAGCCCGAGCCAGTTCGAAAAGAGCACGAACAGGAAGATGGTCGAGACGATCGGGAAATATTTCTCCGAGCTTTTACGCGAGCCGAGAACGGAATCCATGAGATCGAGGATGCCTTCGATAATAATTTCGACCACGTTCTGGATCTTGCCCGGCACTTCGCTCATCCGATTCCGCATCGCGATCGCCAGCGCCGACAAAAAAATCAGCGTGATCGCCGAGAGCAGGAGAGAATTGGTTATCGGGAAATTCCCTATATGAAATATGGTTTCCGCGCGAAGCGAAATGTTCTGCATGGCATGTAAGCCCTTATCATAAGGTCTTCGGCGAAATCAGTCAATTTATCGCGGGGTGCATTCCGGCGTGAAATGCATTTTTTAATAATTTGTCAGTTTTTTCGCCAAGTGCTACCCTAAATTTTATGCATAAGCGGATCCCGCAATTTTCCGTTTTTCTTCTTGTGCTGCAGGGAATTATCACGTACCTTCACTGGTTCGTGTGCGAAACGATCATCACCCTCTGGAATATCGAAAATCCCGCGGCGGTGCTTACGCTCAAGGTCATTTTTATCGGCCTCTCTTTTGTGTTCGTCCTGTCGACCATGCTTGCGGCGAAATATTCGAATTTGCCCATCCGGATATTCTACCGCTCGGCGATGGTCTGGATGGGATTTTTCTTTTATCTCGCGATCGCGAGCTTCGCCTCGTGGCTCACGTTCGACCTTACTGCGCTGTCCGCCGCGCAAACGCTCATGGTCGTCTATTTCGGCGTCGCTTCGCTTGTTGCCGCATACGGCGTGAAAAACGCGAACAGGATCCGCGTCACCGATCTTTCCGTGTCGCTCCCGCATCTTCCCGAGTCATGGAAAAAGAGGACCGCCGTATTCATGAGCGATCTGCATCTCGGCCAGATACGCACCGAGCGTTTTGCCGCGCGGGCGGTGAAAGCGGTGAATGATCTGCATCCCGACATCGTCCTTATCGGCGGCGACCTTTATGACGGAATCGCGGCGGACATCCGGAAGGTGAGTGCGCCGCTTGCCGATCTCAAAGCGCCACTGGGCGTCTGGTTCGTAATGGGCAATCACGACGAGTTCCGGAACGTCGAGGAATATCTCGCGGAACTGAAACTCGTGGGTTTCCGGGTGCTGATGGACGAAATGCGCGAGATCGACGGTTTACAGCTTGTCGGCGTCGATTACCGTTCGACGGAATTAAAAAAGCAATACGAGGAGGTGTTTGCGGGGATTGCGATCGATCGCGCGAAGCCGAGCATCCTCCTGCGCCACGTACCTAACTTTTTAAAAGTTGCGCGCGATCGCGGCGTATCGCTCCAGCTTTCCGGCCACACGCACGACGGACAGGTGTTTCCGCTGAACTTTCTCACGAGTTGGATTTTCAAAGGCTACGGCAACGGCTTCAAGAAAAAAGGCGATCTCGCCGTGTATGTTTCAAGCGGCGTCGGTTCCTGGGGCCCGCCGCTCAGAGTCGGAACGAAGTCGGAGGTCGTTAAGATAAAATTTTCGGGTTAGAACCGTGCGGACCGCTTTTGAGATGGGTTCTTGAAAAAAAATATGTCGTCCTCCGCAAAGGCGGAGGATCCATGCTTCAAAACGAACGTCCGGGAGCGTGGATCCTCGCCTTCGCGAGGACGACGAAGTGAAGCAGTGTGGATATTGATCAAAACCCTCCCAAATTCAGGTTGCCAACGCTCGTTTCCGCCGATTGTACCTGCTGTTGTATCCAGACGATGCTGTACCAGAATGTGACGACGCTCGAGATCACGAGCAGTGTCATGGCGATCCCGCCGATCTGCTTCGCCTTCGGATCGGCGGAACGCATGTATTTCACGCCGGGCCAGTAGCCGATCGCGAGATAGGCGATCATAGGAAGGACCAAGCTGAACGCGTAGATCCACAGTTGAGCTCCCGCGGAGGTCGAAAGCGGTTTTTCGTGAGCCGGTTTTCCGCAGTTCGGGCAGAAATAAGCGTTCACGGCGAGCGGTGTGTGGCAGAAGGAACAAATCGCTTGCGGCGGCGCTTGTTCGGCGAGGGGTGTATCCATGCGTTCAGTATACCTCACCGCGAAATCATTTGACAAAAAAGCGTTTCTCTCTTAAGATATGCACAGCAGTTTTGAGGGTATGCGATGCCGATAAAAATTCTACTCCTTGAGGATAGCGAGGCGTGGCTGGATCTGTATCGAAGATATCTTGATCTGGCCGACGTCGAAGTAACGATTTTTTCCTCGCCATCGATCGCGGGGGCGAAAGAAATCATCGCCGCGAATCCCGATATGCGGATAGTGGTCGTCGATGGAAATGTTGTGGACGGAAAGATCGACGACACTTGCGCCTTCGTGAGAGAGCTCCGGAACGAGGGATTCGCGGGCCACATGATCGCCGCGAGCGCCGACATTTCCTGGCGGCTGAGTCTTGTGGATGCCGGGTGCAATCGCAATTACGAAGGCGAGGGCAAGCTTGGTATGCGGATCGTGTTTCAGCAGGTATTGAAGCTCGTCGACAAATGACGGGCTTTTTTATTCGCGCGTAAGTAGATATCCTGCTGTCCGTTACTACCCACGCTACTACTTAATGCGTCACCGTGATCTTCGCGGATTTTTGCGTCACAATATTTCCGTTCACATCTTTCGCCACGAAGTTTATCGTATACGGCCCGTTACCGTTCCAGTTCCAGGGCGCGACGTCCACGTCGGCTTCCTTGTGCGGATAATCGGTCTGATTGTCGGCCATCTGATTCAGCATATCGCCGTCGACCTGCCAGTACATCGTGTAATTCGAAAGGGGAGTGTTCTCGAGGAGCGCCTTGAACGGCTGCACGCCGGAGACATTGCTCCCGTCCGTCGGCCACCAAAGATCGATCACGCTCGCGCCGGTCGATATGCCGCCGCCGCCCGTTCCGCCCGAGCTTCCGACAGCGAAGCCGAGCACGCTGTTGCCCCAATAATAGCCGATGCTCCAGTCGCCGCTGAAGACGCCGGTTTTGAGCGTATACGTGCCTGCGGTTCCCGGCGTCCAGTTTACATTATATGTTTGCGTGCCGTTCGCGGAGAACGTCTGGTTTTGGAAAAATTTCTGGAAAACCTGCGCGTTCGACGAATTATAAATTTCGATGTCCACGGTCTCTCCGGATGTCGTGCCGCCGTTATTCGCGACATTCACTGCGAATGCCGTTGACTGCCCGGCTGCGGGATTCGCGGGATTCGCCGATGCGCTGGCACTGAAGGTGCCCGGCGGATTCATTATGCCTCCGCCTCCGCCGCCGCCTTGCGAGAACCACGTGGTCATCGTGGATTGCGCGGTTTTATTTTGTGGCGTGTAATCGGTGTCGCCCGGACCGCCCGCGTTCGGATCGCTTGACCAGTTCCAAAGATAGACGCCCTGCAGGTACGAATAATTATTCCAATAGTCGAAGAGCGCCTGGTAGTCGTTCGCCTGCGCCTGCATGTCGACCGAACCGCCCTGCCACCATTGCCATGGGTTTTGATTTGCGGTCGTGAGCGTCTTGTAACCGACCTCGGTGAAGAGGATTGGTTTGCCCCATTTGTCCGAAAGCGGCTTGATCGTCGACGTGTTCCAGTTATTCCACTGGCTTTCGAGGTTCGCCACCGAATTATCGCCGTAGAGGTCGAAGTAAGCGGAGACGCCGATCTGGTCGAGCGCGGACCAGAAGGTAATGCCGTTGTATTCGCCGTCCCAGTTCGCGCTGTAGGTGATCTTTCCGGAATATAGTTTTCTCACGTTCGCGATGATGGCGAGCCAGTTTTGGGTGTTCGTGGAATTTTGGTTATCCTGGCTCATGCGGGGAAGTTCTTCGGCGATTACATATTCCTCGACGCCCGTCGCCTGCGCGATCTGCGCGTAGTGTGCGGCGATTGCGTTGTAATTATTGAACCAGGTTGTCCGGTCGCTTGGATTTACGTTGCCGCTCCAGGTGCCGTCGTCCGGTGCGTCTTCGATCTTCAGCGTTACGTGCATCCCGAGCGAATGGATGAAATTAATGCCGTCATTGAGCGACTGGTCGGTCGGCGCGGCGCTCCCTATATGGACATCCGTCGAATAATCGTTCGTCTGGTCGACGACGACCTGAAGCACCACATAGTTCGCGCCGGTCGCCTGAAGATTTTTAACCGATTGCCGGAACGAATCGCTTGAGAAATCCGTGTTCCAGCGCTGAAATATAGTGGCCCCTTTCTGCCAGCTTGAAACCGCCGCCTCCGCCCTGCCGGAAGGAACGGCCAAGGACCCCGCGAGACTCCCCGCGGCAACCATCCATATCATTCCGATTCCCAGACTCCATCTTATATTTTTTTTCATGAACTTCGGATTTCCCAACTATTTCTATATGCCATTAACTAAAGTAAATAAAGGATGAACATAGCGTTAATTTCATTGTCCGCAAGAGGTGCGTGCCAAAATATGTTATAGTAACATTGTCGTAAAACGGCCGTATTACTTTACGGTCGATACAAATTAAAAGAGGTTTTATGCAGACATGTCGAAAACAGCGAAAATAGCTTTGTGGGTCGTGGTCGCAGCCGTGCTTGCCCTCGGCGCATGGTGGTATGCGGCGATGCCGCAGAATGGCAACTATAACGGCAATACGGTGCCGCCGTCCTCGGCGAACGGCGTGCAGGGCGGGAATGTTTCCGCGCAAGGCAATACCGACGCGGCACTGAACCAGAATCTTTCGGCGATGAGCAGTCAGATGAACGGATTCAGCTCCGATTCGGCGAGTATGGACCAGGGTCTGAACGACCAGCCAATCCAGCAGTCGTACTAAGGCAATTACGCAATTAAGGAATTAAGAAAAATCATTATGAAAAAAATAAATACAATTGCCGTTTTGACAGTGGCCTGCGGGATGCTCGTGGGGACGCTTCCGGCGTTCGCGCAGACCATCGGCGGGGCGGCGGGGCTTTCAATCTCGGCCTCATCTTCCGCGGGTGGTGCAGGGCTCAAGATAACGGCGCAGGCGAATATCATCGTGCATGCGAAAAACCGCGCGGATCAGGAGATTACGCGGCGGATCGACGCTTTAAACGCGCTTTCCGCGCGCGTGGACGCGATGCAGAAACTTTCAAGCGGCGAGAAGAGCGGTTTGAGCGCGACCATCCAGTCGCAGATCGGCACGATGGCCTCGCTCCAGGCGAAGATCGACGCCGACACCGAAACGAGCACTTTGAAGGCCGACATTCAATCGATCGCCAAAGAATACCGCATCTTTATGCTGATCATTCCGCAAGGCGCAATCGAAGCGGCCGCCGATCGGGTATTGGCAATCGTAGATACGGCGACGAGCCTTGGCGCGAAATTGCAAGCGCGGATTTCTTCGGCGCAGTCCGCCGGACAGAACGTTAGCGCGGCCGTTTCGGCTTACGCCGATTTCCAGGCAAAAGTGGCCGATGCGAACACGCAGGCCAATGCGGCGGTGAGCGAGACCGCTTCGCTCCAGCCGGACAACGGCGTGCAGACGGTGAGGCAAGCGAACCTCACCGCCATGAAGGACGCGCGCGCGAAGGTGCACGCGGCGCAGCAGGATATCGTGGCCGCCCGAAAGGACGCGGAAACGATTGTGAAAGTTATTATGACGATTGAGAAAGCTTCCGGATCGGCATCGACTTCGGCTTCGGCGTCGGAAAACGCCTCGGCGACGGCGAATCCGTAAGCGAGAGAGGGGAATAAATAAACCCAAAATGCCCCGTGAGGGCATTTTGGGTTAGAACCAATTCAAATTCATATCTTATATCCCAAATCTCAAAACTTTTTGGGTAACGATGCAAGTTTTGAGTTTTGAGATTTGAGATATGAGTTTTTGAGATGGGTTCTACACGAGCGGCAGCCTGACCGTGAATTTCGTACCGGCTCCGAGTTTACTCTCCGCTTCTATCGTTCCGCCGTGCTTTTCGATGATCTTTTTTGAAATGGCAAGCCCAAGCCCTGTTCCTTTCACGATGGTTCCGTTGTACTGTTTCGCTTTATAAAATCGTTCGAAGATATGCGGCAGATCTTCGGGGCTGATCCCGGCGCCCGTGTCTTCGATCGTGAGCTCGGCGGACCGCCCGGCGTTCCGAAGCGTCACGGAGATTGCTTTGCGGCGGGCGGACTCGGTGTATTTGACCGCATTGCTCACGAGATTCACGATCGATTCCTCGAGCTTTTCTTTCCGGCCCGAAACGCGCACGCCGTTTTCGATGCGGCTCGTGATCGTGATGCGTTTCTCGCTCGCGATGACGTGTACGTATTCGAGAATATCACGCACAAAGCCGCTCAGGTCGAGCGGCTCTTTTTCAAAGCATTCCTCGCCGGACTCGAGCTTGGCGAGTTTCAGAAGATCGTAGATGAATCGGGAAACCTTGTCGATCGAGTGATCGAACACTTCGAGTTGCGCCCGTTTGCCGCGGCTCCCGAGCTGTTTTCGCAGCGAGGCAATTTCGCACTTCACCACGGTAAGGGGAGTTTGCAGACCGTGGGAGATGTCGAGCGCCATTTGCCGCTGCCCTTCCTGCAGTTCCTGGAGCTTCGCCGTGCGTTCGCGTACCCGCGCTTCAAGTTCCCGCGAGTGGTCTTTGACTTTTTGATAGAGCTGAGCTTTTTCGATCGCCACAGCCGCCTGATAAGAGAATGTTTTAAGGAGCGTAACGTCTTCTTCCGTGTACGGATCTCCCGACCGCTTCTCCGAGAGCGCCACAGCCCCGATATATTTTTCTCCGAGCGCGATTGGAACAGCGATGCCGCGCATTTCCCGATCGCAGAGCGGCGTTTCACGCCGTGCGCCGCTCGAGGCGGTATTCGTGCTGAGCACGAACGAGGCCTGCCTCGCGCGGAAGATATCTTCGAGTGCCCGCGTGGCGCTCGCAAGCAATGTTTCGAGATCGAGATTGTTATTGAGGATCTCGCTCAGGCGATAAACAGCCGCGGAATAATCATATTTATCCTTGAAGAATATTCTATCGGTAATGCGGCGGAAAAAACGTTCGATGTAGGGCACGGTGACGATACCGACGATTGTCGCCGTGGCGCCGCCGAAAAGAGCGGTGATGTCGGAGGTCTTGTCGAAAATATATCCCATGATGAGGACGGCACTGATGTAAAAGCCGATGATGATGGCGAAGAGCGCCGCATAGACGGTGCCGCGCCGGACGACGATGCGTATGTCCATCAATTGGTGGCGGACGATTGCGTACGCAATGAGCGCGACCATCGGTATCGAAAAAAGCGGGCCGAGATAGTTGAGATTGAACACGTTAAAAATACGGGGAAGGATGATCTGGATCAGGAACACCGGTGCGAAAAACAGCGCGATGCCCCAGAGAACGTATTGCAACTGGATCTTTTGCGCGCCGTTCGCCGCACGGTATTTTTTGAAGAGTGTGCGATAGGAAACAAGCGTGAGCCCGAAGTAATATGCCATATAAAGGAGGAGCGGCATCGGCACAAGGTCGACTGTGATATAGGAATGATCGACGACCGCCGCGCGCCGTACGATAAGGTTTGTAAGCGCCGCCGCGAAAATAAAAAGCCCAAGAGCGATTGCAATGTCGTGGCTGCTTTTGGGCTGTCGGCCTTCCGAAAAGAATTCCGAAGCGAAGAGAAAAAGGCCGGTCACGGTGAGTGCCCAGAAAGAGAACACTGCTCGGCTCCAAAGCAGCGTATCGCCCGGCGAGTAAAGCGCGAGGAAAAGCGTTGCATTCCAGCCCGCGACTCCCGCCGAGAACATCGCGAAATAACGATTCACGCGGCAGCTCCGGTTTTTCAAAAATACGGTAAGCCCGAGGGTCAGGCTTGCGGCAACGGCAATGAGTTGAACGGCACCGATGAAATACATGTTTTTTTATTTGCCGCTCGCGCGGGCGAACCGTTCCATGAGACACGCAACAACGAGTCCGCGGCGGTCTTCGCGTACTATTTTCCCAGAATGTTCCACGGCGCGGTCTCTGTCAATCCAAACGAAAGATCTTATTTCATACTAGCAACGGACCATAAAATAAAGATAAATAAAAGATAAATAAAAGATAAATAAAAGATAAAACGATTTTATCGCAATCAAGCGAGTTGGTTGCGATAAAATCGTCCCGGCGAAAGCCGGGATCCGGAAAAAATCGTCCTCCTTCAGCGAAGATTCTCCCCGCTCGAGGGAGTCGCGCAGGCGTGAAGAGCGCCGAGCGTGAGGCACGTTCCGGCAGGAACGACGCCGTCTCTCGGGAACGGAAAACCGGAGCCCTTGACTCCTATTCCAGGATGCGCTACAATATCCTTAATCAAATTTTAACCATGACCGCAGGTAAAACATTTGAATCATTGCTTTCCGGCCTTACCGATCGCCAAAAAGAGGTGATTGAGGGGCGTTTTGGCCTTTCGGGAAAAGGCGAAATGGAAACCTTGGCCGCAATCGGAGATCGTATGCAAGTGACCCGGGAACGTATCCGTCAGATCGAGCGTTCCGCGCTCGAGGTGCTCAAAACCGCCATCGAAAAGAACCCTCAGTGCACGCAGATCCTCGAGACCGCGGCAAAGATCCTCCAGGATGCCGGCGGCGTCATGAAGCGCGATGTCCTGCTCGACAAACTTTCCCGCGCAGCCAAAGGGATCACCGAAAACCACCTGGCACTGCTTCTCGAGGCCACGAACGAATTCCACGAACATCCTGAGGACGAGGACCATTGGGCGTTCTATTATTTTTCGAAAAACGATCTCCGTGCCACGGAGGCATTCACCGATTCCTGGGCGGAGTTCCTCGGCGGCCAGAAGGAAAACGTTCTTGCGCGCGGCTATCAGGCGCATTTCAAGGAGTTCGTGAAAAAGAAACATATGGAGGAAACGCGCGCGCAATATTCGCTCGGCATTTCGAGGAAATTCCATTCGAACACCTACGGCGATATCGGCCTTCGCGAATGGCCGGAGATCCGGCCGCAAACGACTCGCGATCGCGCATATCTTGTGATGAAAAAGACCGGCGAGCCGTTGCATTTCTCTGCGATTGCGGATGCCATCAACGCCGCAAAACTCACGGCGCAGACGGCGCTTGCTCCCACGGTCCACAACGAGCTCATCAAGGACGAGCGTTTCGTTCTGGTTGGCCGTGGCACGTATGCCTTGCGCGAGCAAGGATATGAGCCGGGCATCGCGCGCGAAGTCATACAAAAAGTGTTGAAGCACGAAGGACCCTTGAAAACCCAGGACGTCGTGGAGCGCGTGCAAAAGCAGCGCCTCTTCAAGCCGAACACGATCATCATTAACCTGCAAAACAAAACTTTTTTTGAGCGCATGGCGGACGGCAAGTATCGGGTGAGGGAATCGTAAAATCAGCTCGTTAGTTCTTTAGCGCTCGAAATCATCCCAATTAGATTTCTCGCGTTTAGCTCTTTAGTAAACCTACACGTAAATATCCGGCTAAAGAGCCAAAGAGCCAGCGAGCCAAAGAGCTCGTTTTGGGGGTTCCTTTAAAAAATCGTATAATATAGTGATATGGCTCAATTTTTCTTTCCGGCCGGTGTGCCGCCGGTTGTAAGCGGCGTTATCGGAAGCATCCTTTCGGTGTGGGCCGCGGTCTGGTGGCTCGCGCTTCCTTTACTCACCTTTTTTATCTTCTGGGATTTCTGGCTGCTCTATGTCCACTATAAATTCATCGTTTCGATCAAATGGGTGGTGCTCGAGATCAAGGTGCCGAAGAACATCCTGAAGACGCCGAAGGCGATGGAGCAGATTTTCGCCGCCGCGCACACGCCGTATTCGTACGGCTTGCGCTGGTCCGAGAAAAATATCCAGGGCCTCATGGAATACTGGATGTCATTCGAAATAGTGGGTTCCGCCGGCGAAGCGCATTTTTACCTGCGACTGCCGAAACAGTACCGCAACCTCATGGAGTCCGCGATTTACGCGCAGTATCCGGAAGCGGAGATTGCGGAAGCGGAGGACTACGTGAAGCAGATGCCGCGGATATTGCCGAATGAAAAATTCCAGATCCACGGCTACGAGCAGATACTGAAGAAGCCGGATTGCTATCCCATCCGCCGGTACGAAGCATTCGAGGAATCGGTCGAAGAACATCGCGTGGATTCGATCGCGCCGCTTATGGAGGCGATCTCGAAGCTCAAGGACGAGGAACAGATCTGGATTCAGATCCTCATCCGCCCCACGGGCGACGAATGGAAACAGGCAGGCGAGGAGGTCGTGAACAAGATGCTCGGTGTCGACGAGAAAAAGAAAAGGGAGCCGTGGTTCGCGGGGATGGGGGTGAGTTTCGGAGAGATCATGCGGGCGCCCTTCGAACATCCGTCGACGGAAGCGAAAGAGGTGAAGAGAGAGAGCACTCCCAATTTTCGGTTGCTCATGCTTACGCCGATGCAGAAGGAGGTTTCGGAAGGTATACAGGAAAAGATCGCGAAGCTTGGTTTCGAAACAACGATCAGGTTTATTTATATCGACAAGCGGGAATCCTTCGTTCGCGACAATGTCGCATCGATCACAGGTTATTTCAGGCAATTCAATACGCAAAATCTCAATATGTTCCGGCCGGACAAGTTCACGATGTCCGCGGCCGTGCACGGTTTTTTCAAACAGACGCGGCTTAATTGGCGGCGGCGCATGCTCTACGAAAGCTATCGCGATATGAGGTTCAATCATCATAAACCGATTCTGAACATCGAAGAGCTCGCGACGATTTACCACTTCCCGATACTCGGCGTCGAATCCACGTATCTCGAAAAAGTCGAATCGCGCAAAGGCGGTCCGCCGGCAAGACTGCCGACGGTGGAATAGCCGACACATCAATTATTTTCTTTTATGCCTCCTTCAAACGACAACAGCATCACTCCGCTCGGCTTCGCGAACTTCAGGAACAAGAAAGTGAAGTTCGGCATCAAGCTCGACGACCGCCGTCGGCACGTCTACGTGATCGGAAAGACCGGCGTGGGAAAATCCACGCTTCTCGAGAACATGGCGATCGCGGACATTCAGTCGGGCAAAGGCGTCGCGGTCATCGACCCGCACGGCGAACTCGCGGAAAAACTCCTGGATTTCATTCCCGAAGAGCGGCTCGATGACGTGATTTACTTCGATCCGTCGGACATGGAATATCCGATCGCGTTCAACCCGATGGAGCAAGTTGGCACCGAATACCGCCACCTCGTGGCTTCCGGGCTCATGGGCGTCTTCAAGAAGATCTGGGCCGACGCCTGGTCCGCGCGCATGCAATACATTCTGAACAACACCCTGCTTTCGCTTCTCGAATTTCCGGGCGCGACCCTTCTCGGCATCCTGCGCATGTTCTCGGAGCCGAATTACCGGAAAAAGATCGTGGAAAATCTGCAGGACCCGGTCATCAAGGGATTCTGGGTGAACGAATTCTCGAAATACAGCCAGAAGTTCGAGACGGAAGCCCTGGCCGCCATCCAAAATAAAGTGGGCCAATTCGTCTCGAATCCGCTCGTGCGGAATATTCTGGGACAGGCGCATTCGACGATCAATATGCGCGATCTCATGGATACGAGCAAGATATTCATAGCGAATCTTTCCAAGGGAAAAATAGGGGAGGACAACTCGGCGCTTTTGGGCGCCATGATCATCACGCGGCTGCAGCTCGCGACCATGTCCCGCGGCGATATCGAAGAATCGAAACGCCGCGACTTTTTCCTTTACGTTGACGAGTTCCAGAACTTCGCGACCGATTCCTTCGCAAGCATTCTTTCCGAGGCAAGAAAATATCGCCTGAGCATCGTGCTTGCGCATCAATATATCAGCCAGCTCATCTCGGCGGACAATAACACGAAAATGCGCGACGCGGTGTTCGGGAACGTCGGCACGATCATGACATTCCGCGTGGGCGCGGCGGATGCCGAATTCCTGGAAAAGGAATATATGCCGGAATTTCTGCAGAATGATCTCGTGAACCTCGCAAAGTATAATATTTACGCGAAGCTCATGATCGACGGCGTTTCCTCCCGCCCGTTTTCGGCGGAAACGTTGCCGCCGCAGAAACCGCCGCTTATTTCCCATCGGGATATCATCATTGAAAATTCGCGCCATCGCTACGGCACGCCTCGAAAGATCGTGGACGAGAAAATTTCGAGCGAATGGCTTGGCCAGAACGACGCGGCGATGCAGGAGCGGATGACCGCGCGCCGGAACGAACGTTCGCCGAGCGACGTGCTCCGCGCTCCGGCACCCGAACGCCGCCCGATGAACCCGCAGCCTCCCCGTGAAAGAAGCGGAAATCCGGCGCCGCGTGCGCAAACGCCGAGATTCGATGCGCCTCTCCCGGCGGAACATGCCGCGTACGGCCGGGAAGAACGATCGCCGCAGGCCGATCGGCTTCCCGAACGCCGCCATGCACCCGATCGCCGCGAGCACGCACCGGTTCCGCCGAATATCGGTTTCGAAAACGGGAGCGGCGTTGCGCGTTCCGGCAATCGCGCCCCGCGTATTCCCGAGGAAGACCATTCCGGCTGGGTACCGCTTCCGAAAGCTCCGACAATCGCGAATGGTGAGACGCCGACGGCGGACAATAAATCACAAGCGGCAAACAGCAGGGAGCAAACAGTTCCGCCGGCCGCTCCGCGATCTCCCGAACCGATCCGCCCGTCAGCGGCGCCGAATCCCGCTCCCGTTGCCCGACGTGAAGCGCCCCGCCCTCCTGAAATTTTTCGTGCGCCGCAACGCGAACAGATCCAGCGCACCCCGCAGCGCGAACCGCTGCATTTGAACGAATTGAGGAAAGCGCCGCCGCAGCCACCCCGCCCCGTGCAGCCGCAGCCCCACGCGAAACCGACGATCGACATCGACGGCCTCCGAAAAGCGATCAGCGAGTCGCTAAAAAAGAAAGGCCCGGAAGAAACTGACGGAAACGCATAATATCCTTCGTCACAACGAGAGCCAGGATCCAGAAAATCGTAATGCGCTTCGACATCATCACCATCTTTCCGAACATCTTTAGTTCCTATTTAAAGGAGTCTTTTTTGAAGCGCGCGCAAGAAAAAAAATTGATTTCGATCAAGGCGCACGATCTGCGCGATTATTCGATCGATCGGCATCGAAAAGTGGACGATCGCCCGTTCGGCGGCGGCCCGGGGATGGTGTTGAAAGTCGAGCCGATTTACAAGGCAGTGAATGAGCTCGTAAGCTCGAAAGATCGTAAGCTCGTAAGCCGCTCAAAAACACGGGTGATTCTATTCTCTTTGCGCGGCAAGCGGCTTGATGCAAAAGAAGCGAAGCGGCTCGCGAAATACGACCGTCTCATTTTGATCTGCGGCCGTTACGAAGGCGTGGACGAACGCGTGGCGGAACACGTTGTCGACGAAGAAATTTCGATAGGGGATTACGTGCTTTCGGGCGGCGAACTGCCGGCGCTCGTCCTCATGGAATCCGTCTGCCGCTTTATTCCGGGATTTTTGGGCAAAGCCGAATCGCTCGAAGAAATAAACGGATCATTTCCAACCTACACGAGACCGGAAGCGTTCAAGCCGAAAAAGAGCAAAGCATGGAAGGTGCCCGAAGTGCTTCTTTCGGGCGATCACAAGAAGATCGAG
>DATLTV010000076.1:0-3671 GCA_035533375.1 Minisyncoccota bacterium | reverse complement strand
GATCGAAAGGCTGTCCGTCGAAGAGCCGTTGATCGCGAGGATCGCGTCGCCCGCCTTGAGTCCCGCTTTACTCGCGGGCGTTCCCGGGAGCGGCGCAATCACGACGAGCTGGCCGTCCTTTTCGCCGAGCTCCGCGCCGATGCCGCCGAAATTCCCCTGCACATCCTGCTCGAACTGCTTGCTTTCCGCCGGCGGGAAATATTCGGTGTACGGATCGCCCAGAGAATTCACGAGGCCGTTCACTGCGCCGTGGAGCTTGTCCGCGTTCGACGTGCTTGCATTGCGAAGATAGTTGTCATTCAAAAGCTGCCACGCCTGCCAGAACGTGCCAAAGTCGACTCCCGCCGCCGTGCTCGAGCCCATGTTCGAAACTCCCTCGACGACGATCTTTTTCGGATAATTTTCTCCGGACCTGAAACCCCACGCAAAACCGCCGCCAAGAACCGCGGCGGCGATGATTCCTATGAGCAGGCCTAAAATCAGCTTCCGTTTCATATTCGTATATTCTAAAACCTCCGGCGAAAATAGTCTAGAGCTTGTCGTGAAACCCTTTTTCGGCAGACACTCAATGGCGGTATTTATTGCGCGCGCGGCGCATCCGTGATACAATATGGTCATGGCAGCGATTAAACCGGAGCGTTATCTCGAAGAGCTCAAAAAGCGCGGGAAAAGATCGCGGATCTACACGAAGCACCAGCTACTCGGCCTTCAGATTGCGAACGAGCTCGGCGATAACGAGCATAAGGCGTTGTACATGAAGCTTGCGAAAACCGGGAATACGGCCAAGCTCCAGTGGCTCGCGGCCGACGTCGCCGACCGAAAAAACCTGAAAAAGCCCGGCGCCTATTTTATGGCGACGCTTATGAAAACCGAAAAAGAGGCGAAGGAGTGGCTGAAAAAAGCGAAGAAATGAGTACGCCCGCCATCGTTACCATCGCGAACAAAAAAGACGAAAAATTCCTCCGCAGCAAGACGGAGCCGTTCGATTTCAAAAAATTCTCGAAAAAAGAGATCAATAACCTCATCCGCACGATGCGCGCGGCGATGCGCGCGGCGCAGGGCATCGGGCTCTCGGCGAACCAGGCGGGGCATACGTTCAGAATGTTTGTGGCCGAAGTGCCGGGACCGCAGGGCGGCATGAAATTTTACGCGGTCTTCAATCCGAAGATCGAAAAAACGGGCGGCGACAACATTTCTTTCGAAGAAGGATGCCTGAGTATTCCGCTCACCTGGGGACCGGTCGAGCGGCCCGAGCGCGTGACACTCGCGGGCTTCGACAAGACCGGCAAGCCCCTGAAGATCAAGGCCTGGGGCCTCCTCGCGCGCGTCTTCCAGCACGAAATGGACCATCTGGAAGGAAAACTATTTATAGATAAAGCGAAAAGCGTGCATAAGGCAGAGGCTAAAAAATAACCATTCTGTCGTCCTCGCGAAGGCGAGGATCCACGCTCCCGGACGTTTTTCCGGAAGCATGGATCCCGGCCTCCGCCGGGACGACTCACGGGATAATGAAATACGTTTTCTTCGGCACTCCCGAATTCGCCGCCATTATTCTCGATGGACTCATTCGCGCGAATGAGCCTCCTCTCGCGGTCGTCTGCAACCCCGACCGCCCCGTCGGACGAAAGAAAATAATCGCTCCCCCGCCGTCGAAAAAAATCGTCGAGCTTTTTAATGTCGCCCCGGCGGAGGCCGGGGTCCATGCTTCCAAAAAATCAATTTTGATTTTACAGCCCGAAAAACTTGATGCGGATTTCCAATCCCATATTTCCCGCGTCAAACCCGACTTCGCCGTCGTCGCCGCTTATTCCAAAATAATTCCGAAGGCTGTGATCGAACTCTTCCCGAAAGGAATTATCGGCGTCCACCCCTCGCTCCTGCCGAAATACCGCGGCGCGTCCCCTATCCAGTCCGCCATCCTCGGCGGCGAAACGGAAACAGGCGTCACGCTCTATATGCTCGACGAGAAAGTGGACCACGGGCCGATTCTCGCGCAGTCAAATCTCTCCGCCAAAGGCGGATCCGCCTCGGGCGGAAAATCTCAAATCTTTCCGCCAAAAGCGGATCCGCCTCGGGCGGAAAATCTGACATATATTGAACTGCACGATGAACTTGCGAAACTCGGCGGCAAATTGCTTGTGGAAACCCTTCTGAAATTCGAACGCGGCGAAATAAAACCGCAGCCGCAGGACGAAACCAAGGCAACGTACACAAAAAAATTCACGGGCCAGGACGGATTCGTGAGCGAAAGCGATCTGCAATCGGCGCAAAATGACAATTCGAAAAAAGCCGCGGAAATCGACCGGAAAATCCGCGCCCTGAACCCCGAGCCGGGCGCATACACCATGCAAAACGGAAAGCGGATGAAACTTCTCGAGGCGACGATCCAAAACGAGCGCTTGATGCTCAAAAAAGTTCAGGAAGAGGGCGGGAAACCGAGAATACTATAGCTTGGGTTTAGCGCGCGAAACCATCATAATGGGTTTCGCGCGTTTAGTTTTTTGTCATCCCGGAGTCCCGTCGCAGCGGGATCCCCCTATGTCATCCCGGATCCGCCTTTGGCGGAGTCCGGGATCCATACTTGAGCGATTGTCATCCCGGCCTCGAGCCGGGATCCATACGATGAAAAATGATTTTAACGGTATGGATCCCGGACAAATCGCGCGGCGATTTTCCGGGATGACAAAAAAGAGAGTGAACCCCGGACTCCGCCAAAGGCGGATCCGGGAAGACGATACAAAGCCGACACACAATTAACAACGATAGATTTTTGCGCCGCTCCAACTATGCCTTGCTAAGCCCTGGCTTGGCTATGCCCCGGCTTACTCCGTCACCGCCTCGTAGTTCTTCCCCACTTCATCCCAATTCACGATACTCCACCAGGCGACGATGTAATCCGGCCGGCGGTTTTGGTACAAAAGATAGTAGGCATGCTCCCAGACATCAAGACCGAGGATCGGTTCGAGCCCTTGCGAAATCGGGCTATCCTGATTCGGCGTCGAGACAATCTGCAGATTTTTATTTTCGTCCACCGCGAGCCATACCCAGCCGGAACCGAACACGCCCGCCGCCGCTTTCGAAAATTCGTCCTGGAATTTTTTGAAGTCGCCGAAGGACTTCGCGATCGCGCGGCTCACGAGCGTCTTGGGTCCTCCCCCGCCGCCGCCCGAAAGCGGCGCCATGACCTTCCAGAAAAGCGAGTGGTTGAAATGCCCGCCGCCGTGATTCCGGACCGCGACGCGGATGTCCGCCGGTACGGCTTCGAGATCCTTCAACAGTTCCTCGACGCTTTTCGCCGCGAGTTCCGGGTGTTTCGCGACCGCTTCGTTTAATTTATTGACGTATGTCTGGTGGTGCTTCGTATAATGAAGCTCCATCGTCGCCGCATCGATGTAGGGCTCGAGGGCGTCGTAGCGATACGGTAACCTTGGCAGTTCGAATGGCATAAGAGTAATATGTATTCCGTTCTATGTGTTTTTTATGATACCATATCCGCCGCTGCGCTTCATTTCCCCGATTGTTCAAGTTCCCATATTTCTTTTCCGACATAACCGGTAATTTCTTCGAGGTCTTTCAATAATTTCTCCTCGCGCGTTTTTTCCTCGGCCGTAAGCTCCTTGTTCATTTTCGCTTTATGAATCGTCGCAAGCTCGTCTTCAATATCGCGCCGG
>DATLTV010000075.1:0-18758 GCA_035533375.1 Minisyncoccota bacterium | reverse complement strand
AAGCTCATCGACAACTCCGCGCGCCAGATCATCGAAGCGGCGGAGCGGAACGATGCGAAGGTTGTGGGGCCGATTCCGTTGCCCACGGAGATCAAGCGCTTCACCGTGAACCGCTCGACCTTCGTCCACAAGGACTCGCGCGAACAGTTCGAGCTCAGAGTCCACAAGCGGCTCGTGGAAATCCTGAACCCCGGAGCGAAGATCGTCGAATCCCTGTCGAACCTGAATCTTCCGGCAGGAGTCGATATCGAAATCAAGATGGTGTAGAAGCGGATTCACGCGGATCAGCCGCCATAGAAGCGGATCTGCGCGGATAATCAAAACCGCCCGAAAAGGCGGTTTTTGATTTCGTCGCCCCGGCCCCGTGTCGCGGCACGGGGTAAACTCCGGCCGGGGTCCGTGCTTCCCGTCGTCCTCGCCTCGTATCCCGGTACGGGGCAGGCTCCTGCGAGGATCCACGCTTTCGAAATTAACGTGTCATCTTGCGAAAGGAACCAGTGTCGGGAACCTCTTTGCTATCATATTTTCTAATTCGATCGAATTAGAGATGGAATTCTGTGCGGCGACTACCGGCTAGAACCCATCTCAAAATACCGCCAGCCCGCGATGCGAGCAGATTTTTTTCGGCGTGAGAAATCAGTGTCAGGTACTCTTTCTCGTGCTTATATTCTCCATTTGATCCGATCGGGCGTCGTTCAGAGCTAAAAAACCTGCTTGTGCAGGTTTTTTAGGGGTCTATAGCCGGGTCCACGGTGGCATTGCCGCCACCGTTTTATTTTATTTCCAGACGATGAGTTGTCAAGCCGGACTTTATAATAATTTCATGTCCACAGCCGCCCTATTGACTCCCTTTAGGCTTTGCCTTACCATTACAGGGATCTCTTTAATGGCTCCTATACTGAAGAGTTTCAAAAGGAATATAGTAGGAGTTGCATAAGGATAGCCGCGAACAATCGCTGGGGCTAGTCCTTAGCGGTTTTTTTATGCATAGATGCGGGATAAACGTGGATCCGCGAATACCCGTTTCTAAACAAAGAAATCCGCAGAAATCTGCTTCTAAAAAACCATGTTTATCTTGGGCAAAAAACTGAAAATGACGCAGGTCTGGAAGGACAACGTTGTTGTTCCGGTTACGGTTATTTCTGCCGAACCGAACAAGGTGAGCTTCGTGCGCACCAAAGAACGTGACGGTTATGAGGCCGTGCAGGTGCAGGCCGGCAAGAAAAAGCGTGAAGCGAGGATCAAGAGCGAGAAATCGGACTTGAAAACATTGAAAGCCGGCGATACGGTCGGCGTTTCCGCTTTCGCGGAAGGAGACATTGTGCGCGTCGCGGGTATGACGAAGGGCCGCGGATTCCAGGGCGTCGTGAAGCGGCACGGTTTTGCCGGAGGCCCGAAGACGCACGGCCAGAAGAACCGCCATCGCGCGCCGGGTTCGATCAGCTCGACCGCGTTCCAGCGCGTCGTTCCGGGCCGCCGCATGGCGGGTCATATGGGTGTCGATCGCGTGACCGTGAAAAATTTGAAAGTGGTGGGCGTGGACGCCGAGAAAAATCTGTTATTTATCAAAGGAGCCGTCCCCGGGGCGAGAGGAGGAGTATTGGAAATTTCTAAGATTTAAAACCGAAGAAAAAAGGGCATGAAAACGGACGTCTACAATTTGAAGAACGAGAAGGTCGGCGAGATGGAACTGCCGGCGAGCGTGTTCGGGGCGAAGTGGAATCCGACGCTCGTGAAGCAGGCGCTCGAAGCACAACTCGCGAACAAGCGCCGTCCCTGGGCGCACGCGAAAACGCGCGCCGAGGTCCGCGGCGGCGGCAGGAAGCCCTGGCGCCAGAAAGGCACCGGCCGCGCGCGGCACGGTTCCACGCGCTCTCCGCTCTGGGTCGGCGGCGGCAAGGCGCACGGGCCTTCGAAGCTCCGCGATTACAGCCAGAAGATCAACAAAAAGATGAACCGCATCGCCATTTTTTCCGTGCTTTCGCAAAAACTCAAAGATGGCGAGATAAAAGTGTTCGAAAATCTTACGATTGAAGCGCCGAAGACGAAAGTGCTTGCCTCGGTCCTGGTGTCGCTTCTCGCTATGAAAAAGAACCGGAAAAATTTCGACGCGCTGCTCGTTACGGGAAGCGCGAACGAGAATGTCGCCCGAGCTTCGGCGAATCTGCCGAAGGCGAAAATGCTCCGCCCGGAGTCGTTGAATGTCTATGACATCGTGAACCACAAGAATATTTTCCTCGAAAAAGAAGCGGTCGCGGCGATCGATAAACGCTACAAGCTATAACATGCACGACGCTTTTCTCATAAAAAAACCGTGGGTGACGGAGCGGGCGACCGACCTGAGCAAGCTCGGTAAATACGTGTTTATCGTGAAGCGCGGCGCAACGAAGCCGGAGGTCAAAAAAGCCGTGAAAGAGATCTATAAGGTGGACGTGATTGCGGTGAACATCGTGAACCGACCGGACAAGCGCAAGCGCTCCGGTCCGGTGATGGGCCGCCAACCCGGTTACAAAAAGGCGATCGTCACGCTAAAGGAAGGACAGAAAATAGACATACAGTAAATCAAATCTGATATCTCAAATCTCAAAACTGAATTCAAAAAGATTTGAGATTTGAGATCTGAGATATAAGCTATTATTTATATTCATGAAATCCTACAAACCAACATCCCCATCCCGCCGTTCGATGACGAACGTCGACTATTCCGGCCTGAGCAAGGTGGAACCACATAAGCCGCTTTTGAAAAAGCTGCATTCGAATGCCGGTAGGAACAATCAGGGACGGATTACGATGCGCCACCAGGGCGGCGGCAACGCCAAGCTTTATCGCATGGTGGATTTCAAGCAGACGGAATTCATGAATATGCCGGGAAAGATCGAAACGCTCGAGTACGATCCGTACCGCACGGCTTTCATCGCAAAAGTTTCCTACAACGGCGCGTATCGCTACATTCTCGCGCCGAACGATATGAAAGTGGGAGATACGGTGATGACGGCAGATGCCGCGCCGCTTCGTCCCGGCAATCGGCTGAAACTTCGCAATATTCCCATCGGTTATCAGGTGTATAATGTCGAATTGCGGCCGGGCCAGGGCGGCCAGCTTGCGCGTTCGGCGGGTTCTTTTGCGGAAGTGCTCGCAAATGCCGACGGTTATACCGATTTGAAGCTTTCTTCGAGCGAGATCCGCCGCGCGCTTTGGGACGGTTTCGCTTCGCTCGGCCAGGTCTCGAATCCGGAGCACAATCTCGTCGTGATCGGCAAAGCGGGCCGCTCGCGCTGGATGGGCGTCCGCCCGACCGTGCGCGGCAAAGCAATGAACCCCGTGGATCATCCGTACGGCGGCGGCGAAGGCAGCCAGCCGCGCGGCACGAGAAAGCCGAAGACGAAGTGGGGCAAAGTCACGGGCGGACACAAGACGCGCAACCGGAAAAAGTGGTCGAACCAACATATTATTCAAAGACGAAAGAAGTAAATCAAATCTGATATCCCAAATCTCAAAACTGAATTCAAAAAGATTTGAGATCTGAGATAAAAGATATAAGATTTTATCACACCATGTCACGTTCACTCAAAAAAGGGCCCTTCGTCGATCCGAAATTACTTAAGAAAATTTCGGTTATTAAAGCCGACAGCGGCGCGGTCGTGAAGACCTGGTCGCGGGCGTCGGAGATTGCGCCGGAAATGGTGGGATATACCTTTGGCGTGCATAATGGCAAGACGTTCATCGAGGTCAGGGTGAGCGAAGAAATGGTTGGCCACCGGCTCGGCGAGTTTTCTCCTACGAGGAAATTCACGCGCCACGGCGGCCAGATACAAAAAGCGCTCGAGGCTGCCGCGAAGACGGCTCCGGGAGCGGCTCCTGCCGCGGCGCCGCCGGCGAAGAAATGATAAGCATCTCAAATTTGATATCTCAAATCTCAAAACTGAATTTAAAGATTTGAGATCCGAGATAAAAGATATAAGATTTTATGCCCAAACAAACCGTACAACTTAATTATCTGAGAATCGCTCCGCGGAAGGTCCGCGCGGTCGCGGACATGGTCAAAGGCTTGCCCGTCGTCGAAGCGGAAGCGCAGCTTTTGCAGATCCGCCGCCGTCCGGCCGTTGCGCTCCTCAAGCTTTTGCGTTCCGGCGTCGCCTCGATCAAGAATAACCAGCACATGAGCGAAGAGAAATTTTTCGTGGAATCGTTCCGTGTCGACGGCGGCCCCATGCTTAAGCGCGGTTTGCCGCGGGCGCGGGGTATGATGACGCCTATCCAGAAAAAGATGAGCCACGTGACGCTCGTACTTGCGGAGAACCCGGATTTCGCCGGCGGGCGATTCAAGATTGTCGTGAAGAAGAAGGCGAAATTGCCGCCGGGAGAAGGAAAACCGATCAAGGAAAAACGAGTTGGCGAAAAACCGGAGAGAGAAAGGGTCGACACGAAGAAATCGGGATTCTTCAAACGAATGTTCAGCCGCAAGGCGGGAATGGCAAAGTAAATCAAAACTGATATCTCAAATCTCAAAACTGAATTCAAAAAGATTTGAGATCTGAGATAAAAGATTTGAGATAAACACATGGGAAATAAAATCAATCCATCTTCATATCGGCTGGGGATCACAAAAAATTGGCCGGTGCGCTGGTTCGTGAAAGGCGGCTACGCGAAGCTCCTCGAGGAGGATGAAGCGATCCGCAACGTTATCACGGCGAAGATCGGCCAGGCCGGCATTGCCGGGGTCGAGATCGAGCGCACGGGAGTGAATTTGAAGATCTTCATCAAGGCGGCGCGCCCCGGTTTCATCATCGGCCGCGGCGGCAAAGGCATCGAAGACCTGAACAAGGCAATCGACCTCGCGCTTCGCAAAGTGCGCAAGACGAAAACAGCGACGGGGAATTTGAGCGTGAACGTCGAAGAACTCAAGCGTTCCGAGATCTCGGCGACCTACACCGCGCAGCAGCTCGCGTGGGATCTCGAGAAGCGGCTGCCGTTCCGGCGGACCATGAAGAAGTGCCTCGAGTCCCTGATGCAGAACCGCGACGTGAAGGGCGCGAAAGTCTTCCTTTCCGGCCGCCTCGACGGAAATGAAATCGCCCGGCGCGAACACCTCTCGCGAGGATCTTTGCCGCTCCAGACTCTGCGCGCCGATATCGATTACGGCACGGCGACAGCGTTTACTACTTATGGCACGATTGGCATCAAGGTATGGATATATAAGGGAGAAATATTTAAGAAAGAAAAACAGCCGGCAAATAAGTAATTACTAATTACTAATTACAAACGAATCCATGCTTATTCCTAAAAAAGTAAAACATCGCAAGTGGCAGAAGGGGCGTTCGATCAAGCGGACGGTCGAAACCCGCGGCATCGACCTGAGCTACGGACAATACGGACTCAAAGCCCTCGAGCCCGCGTGGTTGAATTCCCGCCAGATCGAAGCAGGCAGGAAAACGATCACGAACTCCCTGAAGCGTGCCGGCCGGCTCTATATCCGCGTGTTTCCCGATAAACCCATCACGTTGCAAGCGCCCGAGAAGACGCTCGGCGGCGGTAAAGGATCGGTTGACCATTACGTGTTTCCGGTGAAACCGGGCCGTATCATTTTCGAAGTCGACGGCGTGGGGCGGGACGTCGCGCTCGAGGCATTGCGACTGGCCAGCCACAAAATGCCGTTCAAATGCAGGATCGTAACGAAATAAATCAAATCTGATATCTCAAATCTCAAAACTAAAGATATAAGATCTGAGACAAGCACCATGAAAAAGAAAGACATCCAACAACTGAAGAACAAGCCCGATGCGGAGCTCCATGCGTTCGTGAAAGACGGGCGCGAACGCTTGCGGGTCCTGAAATTCGACCTGGCTGCTGGCAAAGTGAAAGACGTGAGCGAGATCCGTTCCTTGAAGCGGAATATTGCGAGAGCGCTCACCTTCATCCACCAAACAGACAAATCATAATTTGCACATACGCCATTTCCAAGGTATACTCAATGCCCGATACATGCGTTCGATCGCAGGAAATAAAAAATTGGAAATGAACGATTCTTACTAACATGGAAACCAACAAACGAAAACTGACCGGCACCGTCGTAAGCGACAAGATGCAGAAAACGCGGGTGGTTTTGGTGGCCCGCATGAAAAAGCATCCCAAGTATCTCAAGTACTACAAGGTGACGACGAAATTCAAGGCTCATGACGAGGAGAACCAATATCACGCGGGAGACAAAGTGGTGATCGAGGAAACGCGTCCGATGTCGAAGGACAAGCGGTGGATCATCGTGCGCAAAGCCTAACGCAAATTCATGATACAAGAAAGAAGCATTTTAAAAGTAGCGGATAATTCCGGCGCGAAGATCGTGCGTTGTTTCCGCATCCTCGGCGGCACCCGCAGACGCTATGCCGGCGTGGGCGATATCGTCGTTGCTTCCGTGCAGTCGGCCGAGCCGCGAAAGTCGGTAAAGAAGAAAGACGTGGTGAGGGTGCTTATCGTGCGCGAGCGCCAAGCGTTGCGCCGGAAGGACGGATCATACGTTCGTTTCGACGAAAATGCCGTCGTGCTCGTCGACGCAAAAAAAGAACCGGTCGCTACCCGCATCTTCGGCCCCCTGCCGCGCGAACTCAAGGAAAAAGGATACGAAAAATTAATGACCATGGCGGAAGAAATCGTATAAAATCTCAAAACTTATATCTCAAATCTCAAAAATGCGTTTGAGATGTAAGACAAAGGCATGAATATTAGAAAAGGCGACACAATCAAAATACTCCAGGGAAAAGACCGCGGGAAAACCGGCAAGGTGTTAAGCGCGCATCCCGAGGACGGACGGATTGTCGTCGAAGGATTGAATGTCTATAAAAAGCGTTCGCGGCCGAAAAAGCAGGGGCAGAAAGGTGAAACAGTATTGGTGCCGCGGGCATTTCCGGCGTCAAAAGCCGCGCTCGTTTGCGGAAGCTGTAAAGCAGCGGCGCGGGTGGGGTTCCATGTCGAAGGCAATGCAAAGGTCAGATATTGCAAGAAGTGCGGAGCGAATACATAGCTTTTTAGCCCATAGCTCGTTAGCTCTTTAGTCAATCGGAACGTAAAACGATTTACTAACGAGCCAAAGAGCTAACGAGCTTATCAAATAAATAATATGGCCCATAAACCAAACATATCCAAAGAATATCAAGAGATATCCCGCTTCCTCGAGAAGGTCGTGATTGACGCCGGCGTCGGACGCGCGAGCCAGCTGCCGAATTTCGAAGAGAAAGGGCTTGCGCAGATCACGAACGATCTCGCGAGCGTGACGGGCCAGCGGCCGCAGGTGCGCCGCGCAAAGAAATCGATCGCCGGATTCAAGATCCGCGAAGGCCAGATCGTCGGCCTCAAGGTCACCCTCCGCCGCCGAAGGATGGTTGATTTTTTCGAGCGTTTGGTTAAGATAATACTGCCTCGCGTCCGCGACTTTACCGGTCTCGACCCGAAGATCATCGATGCGGTGGGAGTTTTGAACATCGGCTTTCGCGACCAGCAGATGTTTCCCGAGATCAACCCCGAGAAATCACCGCTCTCGTTCTCGATGGGCATCACGGTTGTTCCGCGCGGGCGGAACCGCGCTACAGCGCTCAAAAAATATTTCGAGCTTGGCGTACCATTAAAGAAAAAATAAGCTCGTAAGCTCAAGAGCTAACAACTTTATGGCAAAAGAATCGGTCATCGCGCGCAGCAAAAAAGCGCCGAAATACAGCTCCCGGATCGTCCGGCGCTGTTTTCGCTGTGGCAGGAAGCGCGGCTACATGCGCGAATTCAACCTTTGCCGCATCTGTTTCCGCGAGATGGCGACCCGCCAGCAAATACCGGGCGTGAAAAAAGCGAGCTGGTAATTATACATATGTATTACAATCTTCTCTCACAGCTCAAAAATGCGGGGCAGGCAAAAAAGGAATCGCTTCTCTTGCCGTTCTCGAAAATGGATTTCGCCGTCGCGAAGGTTCTCGCCGAAACGGGCTATGCCGGCGATGTCCAGAAAAAGACTTTTGGACGCCGTGAATTCATCGAAGTGCGCGTTCGCCGCGGCAAGAACGGCCCCGTACTGAACGATTTCAAGATCTTGAGCAAGCCGAGCCGCCGCCTCTATATAGGGTATGAGAATCTGAAGCCGGTGAAGCAGGGATACGGGATCGCCGTCATTTCGACCCCCAACGGCGTAATGAGCAACAAGCAGGCGAGGAAGCAAAAAGTCGGAGGAGAGTATTTGTTCGAAATATGGTAACATAACGAACTCGTAAGCTCTAAGCTCGTAAGTGAATCGGTTATCTCAACGGATTTACTTACGAGCTTACGAGCCGCAGAGCTCGATAGCTGAAATTTATGTCCCGTTTAGCCAAAAAGCCAATTCAATTGCCGTCCGGAGTTACCCTGAAACAGGAAGGAGATTTTTTGGCGATTAAAGGAGCAAAGGGAGAACTGAAGATCAAACTTCCCCCGGGCATTGAAGCGACATTGGAGAAGGACGCTGTTTGGGTGAAAGGCGACGCGGGTGAATCGGGGGCGCTCCTCGGCACGGCCTGGGCGCTCGTAAAGAATACGCTTGAGGGCGTAGCCGGCGGATTTTCGAAGATACTTGAGATCGAAGGCGTAGGATACCGCGCCGTGCTTGAAGGAAAGGAGCTTGTACTTTTCCTCGGCTATGCGCAGCCCGTGCGCGTGAGTATTCCGGCGGGCGTCGCGGTCGCGATCGAAAAAAGCACGATCACCGTGTCCGGTATCGACAAGAACAGCGTAGGCCTTTTTGCCGCGAATGTACGAGCGCTCAAAAAACCGGAGCCGTACAAAGGGAAAGGGTTTCACTATAAAGGCGAGGTCGTGCGGCGCAAGGTTGGCAAGAAAGCGGGGGCGACTGCGTCGTCATAAAAATATCTCAAATCTAATATCTCAAAGCTCAATAGTAAAGATATAAGATCTGAGATATAAGATTTGAGATAGAAGACATTATCCATGAAAACAGCAAAAAAATTGAATAAAGTAAGGGTACGTCGCGTCGCGAGGAACCGCGCAAAGATTTTCGGCACGGCAGAGCGCCCGCGGCTTTCGGTTTCCCGGAGCAATCGTTTTTTCTACGCGCAGCTCATTGACGACGCAAAGTCGCATACGATTGCGCATGCATCGGCGCGCGAGGCGATGAAGGGCGCGGAGAAAAAATCGAAAACCGAGGCTTCGAAGCTCTTGGGCGCGCTCATCGCGAAAAAGGCAGCGGCGTTGGGTGTGAAAGCCGCCGTGTTCGACCGCGGCAGTTACCGTTATCACGGCCGCGTCAAAGCGTTCGCCGAAGGCGCGAGGGAAGGAGGACTCAAAATATAAATCTCAAAAGTGATATCTCATATCTCAAACCTTGAACTTTTTAGATTTTAGATTTGAGATATAAGATATAAAATAATTCCATGTACCGAGGACCACAACGAATCCAAAAACGCGAAGAATTCAAGGAAAAAACGCTCGATCTGCGGCGCGTGACGCGCGTCGTCGCCGGCGGCAAGCGTTTCCGTTTCCGCGCGACTCTCGTGATCGGCGACGAAAAAGGACGGGTGGGCGTGGGCGTGGCGAAGGGCTTGGACGTTCAGCAATCGCTTGGAAAAGCGAAAACCGCGGCAAAAAAGGACGTCATCCGAATCGCCCTCAAGGACGGCAGGACGATTCCGCACGAGGTGTATGCAAAGTATAGCGCGGCGAAGGTACTCATAAAGCCGGCAAGCGCTGGTCACGGACTTCGCGCCGGTGGCGCCGTGCGGACGGTTCTTGCGCTCGCGGGCGTGAAAGACGCCACGGCGAAGATCCTCGGCCGCACGCCGAACAAGCTTACGAATGCGCTCGCGACAATCGAAGCGCTCAAAAAACTGAAAACCAATGAAATTACATAACGTCCACAAATCGACTCACGAGAAGCGCAAACATCGCATCGGCCGCTCCGGCAAGCGCGGCAGTTATTCGGGCCGCGGCGTGAAAGGACAGAAGTCGCGTTCGGGCAGGAGGATCCGCCCGGCGGAGCGCGATCTCATCATCCGCCTGCCGAAACGGCGCGGATTTGCGAACAAGGAAAAAAGAGCGAAGCCGTCGATCTTCAATCTCGGCGAGCTTTCGCTTGCACTCAAGGCGCACGCGAACGCAAAATCAATCGTGCTCGACGTCGAATTTTTGCGTAAAGAGAAGATCCTGCCGCTGCATTTCAAAGGAGAAGTGAAGCTTTTGGGCGACGGCGAGATAACGATGCCTCTTGAGGTGAAGGGGATCAAGGTCTCGAAGAGCGCGAAAGAAAAAATAGAGAAAGCGGGCGGAAAAATAACATGAGTTCGTAAGCTCCATTGCTCGTAAGCCGACAAACTTACGAGCTTACGAGCTTACGAGCTTACGAGCTAACGAGCTATGAATAAGTTCCTCCAGCTTTTTAAAGTCAAAGACCTGCGCAACAAGGTTCTTATCGTGATCGCGCTTTTGGCCGCGTACCGTCTTTTGGCCGCGATTCCGATTCCCGGCGTGGACGCATCAAAGCTTCAGAACTATTTCAATTCGAACCAGCTCCTCGGGTTCCTGAACTTTTTCTCGGGCGGCGGCCTCGTGAATTTGTCGGTCGTGATGCTCGGCGTCGGCCCCTACATTACCGCGACGATCATCATGCAGCTCTTAACAATCGTCTTCCCGAAGTTCAAGCAGATGTATTACGAAGAAGGCGCGCGCGGCCAAGCGAAGTTCAACCAGTGGTCGCGCTACCTCACGGTGCCGCTCGCTATGGTGCAGGCATACGGTTTTCTGTCCCTGCTCATCTCCCAGAACGTGATCGACCGGCCGGACCTCTTCAGCTTAATCAGGAACGTCCTTACGATTACGGCCGGTGCCATGCTCGCTTTGTGGCTCGGCGAGCTCATCAGTGAAGAGAAAGTCGGCAACGGCATTTCTTTGATCATTCTCGCGGGCATCGTCGCGCGCCTGCCGAGCGCGGTGGGGCTTGCTTTGGCATCCTACACGCCGAACCTGCTTTTGACTTATGCGGGTTTCATCGTGGTCGCCGTATTTCTTGTCGCCGGTGTCGTGTATTTGAACGAGGGCGAGCGAAAGATCCCCGTCGCCTATGCGCGCCGCGTGCGCGGCATGAAGATGTACGGCGGCGCCCAGAGCTATCTGCCGCTCAAAGTGAACCAGGCGGGCATGATCCCGCTCATTTTCGCGATTTCCGTGCTCCTCTTCCCGCAGTTCCTTGCACAGGTATCCTCCATCTTTTCTCCGTCATTCGCCGTGACGCTCAACAATTTCATCGCGGGAGTTTTGAATAATCAATTGTTTTACGGTTTATTCTATTTCTTCCTTGTGTTTATTTTCACATATTTCTATACGGCGATCACCTTCAATCCCGAAGAAGTGGCGAAAAACCTTCAGAAAAGCGGCGGTTTCGTTCCGGGGATCCGTCCTGGCGATGCGACCGCAGAATTTTTGGGCTCGGTCGTGAAACGCACGACTTTCTTCGGCGCCATCTTTCTCGGCCTTATCGCAATCCTGCCTTTGATCGTTCAGGCCGTCACAAGAGTCCAGGTGCTGAATATTTCCGGCACCGCGCTCCTTATCGTCGTGGCAGTCGCTCTCGAAACCATGCGTCAGATTGATTCGCAGCTCACCGTTCGCGAGTACGAAGGCATCGAGTAGCGATCGTCATTTGGGCGGATGCACCATGCCGCGTTGCCTTTGTGATTTTTCTTTTTCTGCTATACTATTAATTATAATTTATGCAAAAAATCGCGGTCATTTTTTACGGGCCTCCGGGAAGCGGCAAGGGGACGCAGGCAAACCTGCTCATGCAAAAAGGCGAACTGATCCACTTCGACACGGGAAGATTCCTCGAGGCGATCTTTTACGATCCGAAGCGCCAGCATGAAAAGGCGGTCCAGCGCGAAAAGAAGCTTTTCGAGACGGGGATGCTTATTACGCCGAGTTTCGTTACGGGCGAGGTCATTAACGAAGTAAAGCGGATGGCGGCCGCAAAGTGGGGGCTTGCGTTCAGCGGTTCTCCGCGCACCATGTACGAGGCGGAGCGGGTATTCCCGGTGCTCGAAAAAGCGTACGGAAAAAAGAACATCTATATTTTCCGTCTTTTCGTGCGTCCCGAAGATTCGATCAAGCGCAACAGTAATCGGCGGATTTGCCTCGTGTGCGGGGCGATCATGCTTTCCGCGTACCATCCCGCAAACTCGCCGAAACGTTGTCCCGTGTGCGCGGGCCCGCTCTATCGCCGGACGCTCGACAAGCCCGAAGTGATCAAGCGGCGCATTATGGAATATCGCGAGCGCACGGAGCCGATCTTCGCCTACGTCAAAAAGCGCGGCCATAAGATCCGCGTGATCGATGCGCGCCCGGCGCCCTATAAAATTTTCAAGAAGATCGTTGCGCAGTTGCCGAAGAAATAATTCGGAGGTACGCTTTGCCTCATGGTAACCATTAAATCTCCGGAAGAGATCGAGATCATGGCCGAAGGCGGCAAACGCCTTGCGCGCGTTCTTGCGGCGCTCCGAAAAACCGTGCGTCCGGGCATCACGACGAAATCGCTCGACGCGCTTGCGGAAACGCTTATCCGCGGCGAGGGTGCCGAACCGGCTTTTTTGAACTATCGTCCCGCGGGGTCGCGTCAGGCGTACCCTTTCGCGCTCTGCGCTTCGGTGAACGACACGGTTGTGCACGGAATGCCGTCGGAGTACGTTCTGCGGGACGGCGATCTCCTGAAGCTCGATCTCGGCCTGCGATTCAAAAAATTCTACCTCGATTCCGCCGTGACGGTGGGAGTGGGGAGTGTGTCGCGCGAGGCGAAAAAACTCATGCAGGTTACGGAAGAATCGCTCGCCCGCGCGGTGAAGGTGGCGTGGCCCGGGAAGACGACCGGCGACGTCGGCCACGCCGTCGAGTCTTTCGTGCTCAAGAATAAATTCTCGGTCGTGAAAACGCTCGTGGGCCACGGCATCGGCAGGGATCTCCACGAAGACCCAGCCGTCTTCAACTTCGGCAGTCCCAAAAGCGGCGAGGAGATTGAAGCCGGCATGGTGCTCGCAATCGAACCCATGGTCAACGCGGGTTCCGGCGGCACGAAACAGGCAAGGGACGACAGCTTCGTGACGAAAGACGGCTCGCTCTCGGCGCATTTCGAGCATACGGTCGCCATCACCGAAAAAGGGCCGCGAATATTGACGAAAATTTAGAGCTTGCCTTGCGGCAAATCTATTTTTGAGGCGGGTTTCGGAAAAAATTCCGCCGGTTGCGATGTCTGCCGCGATTCGGAAATTTTTGTGGTATCATGTAAATGACCCTGCTCACGCAAATTTCATCGATTTGATTTTCAATCTTTAGCATGGCCCAGCCATTTTTATCCATTATTATTCCCGCTTATAACGAAGCCGAGCGGATTCCTTTGACGCTTGTGGACATCGACAAGCGGTTGAGCAAGGCGGAGTATTCGTACGAAATCCTTGTCGTGAATGACGGCTCGAAAGACAAGACGGCGGAGGTCGTGCGCGGCATGGCGGCAATCGTGAAGAATCTGAAGCTCGTCGATAACGCCGAGAACAAGGGCAAAGGAGGCGTCGTGCGGCAGGGGATGCTCCTCGCGCGCGGCCAGTACCGGGTTTTCACGGATGCCGACAATTCGGTCTCGATCGACCACTTCGACAGCATGCTCCCGCACTTCCGGACGGGGTTCGATGTCGTGATTTGCTCCCGTGCGGTAAAGGGGAGCAAGCTTGATCCCGCCGAGCCCTGGTTCCGCCAGATCCCGGGGAAGGTCGGTAATCTCATTATTCAGATATTCGTTCTGCCCGGTCTCTGGGACACGCAGTGCGGCTTCAAGGCGTTCACTGCGGAAGCGGCGGAGAAGATCTTTCAGTCGTCGAGGATCTCCGGATGGGGGTTCGATGTCGAAGTGCTGGCGCTCGCGAAGCGCCTGGGCTATCGCATCAAGGAAGTCCCGGTCCATTGGGTGAATGACACGCGTTCCCATATCAAAGCTTCCGCCTACTTGAAAGTTTTAACGGAAACCCTTAAGATACGCTGGTGGCTGTGGACAAATAAATACCATCTCAAATCCGATATCTCAGAGGTCAAATCCAGCCCAAAAGAGATATAAGTATAAAACCCGAGATTTTCCGTTTGAGGCGAAGTCGCTTTCGGTGGAGAGATATGGGATTTAAGATATTAAATATCAGATAAACATTATGGACAAACAATACTTAAGCCAGGAGCGTCTCGACGAATTAAAAAAGGAGCTTGATGGCCTTAAGACTGTGAAGCGCGTCGAGATCTCCGAGCGCCTCAAGCGCGCGAAGGAATACGGCGATCTTTCCGAGAATGCCGAATACGCCGAAGCACGCGAGGAGCAGTCGACGGTCGAGACGAGGATCTTCGAGCTCGAAGAGCTTTTGAAGAAAGCCGAGGTGATCAAAAAATCCGATGGCGCGATTGTGCGCGTTGGCTCGACCGTAACCGCGAAGAAGGGCGACAAAAATGTGAAGTATGCGATTGTAGGCTCCTACGAGGCGAAGCCCGAGGAGGGAAGGATTTCCGACGAATCGCCGCTCGGCCGCGCCTTCATCAAGCACAAAGTGGGCGACACCGTGAGCGTGACTACCCCCAGCGGCGTCGTGGCGTACGAGATTTTGAAGATAGAATAACGAGCCGGGGCTCAGAAAAAGCCGGGGCTTAGCGAGGCATAGCCGGGGCTTAGCGCGCGAAATCCATACAACAGGATTTCGCGCGTTTAGTTTTTACGCTGTCATCTATCTTCGTCGTCCCCGCGAAGGCGGGGATCCACGCTCCCAAATAAATATTTTTAGAAGCATGGACCCTCGCCTCCGCGAGGGCGACAATATCGTCGTTTTGTCGAATAAAAAATGGCTGTGCGATGCGCGAATCACTATTTTTATTGCTGGAACTGATGATTTGTATTACAATAAAGCAATGCTCGACGATTTGATCAACGAACGGCGAAAAAAGCTTGCGGTGATGCGGGCAGCAAAGATCGACCCGTATCCGCGCGATGCGGAGCGGACGCACACGGCCGCCGAAGCGCGCGCGGCGTTTCCGAAGCTCGAGAAAGGCGGCGGTGAGGTATCGCTTGCCGGGCGGCTCACGGGGATGCGCGACCAGGGGAACATCGCGTTTCTCGACCTTGCGGACGAGTCGGGGAAATTTCAGATCGTGCTCAAAAACGGCGATCTGCCGCAGTTCGAGCTCTGGAAATCGGTCCTCGATATCGGCGACTTCATCTCGGCGACGGGAAAACTTTTCAAAACAAAAAAGGGAGAGGAAAGTTTGGCTGCCGCGAAATTCGTGATGCTTTCGAAGTCGCTCCGACCGGTCCCTTCCGAGCGGTTCGGGGTGGAGGACGAAGAATTGCGGCTTCGCAAGCGCTATCTCGACCTGCTTTCGAACCCGCAGGAAAAAGAACTGTTCAGGAAGAAAGCGGCATTTTGGGAAACGTTCCGCGGATTCCTGAAGAAAGATGGATTTTTGGAGGTCGAAACGCCAGCGCTCGAAACGATTCCCGGCGGCGCCGAAGCGGAGCCGTTCAAGACGCACCACCGTGCGCTCGATACGGATTTCTATCTGCGCATCTCGCTCGAATTGCCGCTCAAAAAATTGCTTGTTGCCGGATACGAAAAAGTGTTCGAGATCGGCCGCATTTTCAGGAACGAAGGCATCGACCGAGAACATTTGCAGGACTACACCCAGCTCGAATTCTACTGGGCGTACCATAACTACGACGATCTTATGGCGCTCGTCGAAAAAATGTACAAGGAAGCGATCAAGAACGTCTGCGGCGGCCTCACGACCGAATTCCAGGGAAAGAAGATCGACTGGTCGAAGCAATGGCCGAAAGTGGATTACGTCGAAGCGTTCAAGAAAGAGAACAAGCTTGATCCGGCGGCCGCGACGCGGGACGAACTCGCGAAGCGCGCGAAAGAGCTCAAGCTTGATTTCGACAAAAGCGCCGGCAAGGGGCGGCTCATCGATCTCATTTACAAAAAGACCGTGCGGCCGAATTTGATCGAGCCGTGTTTTCTCGTCGATCCGCCTGCGGAGATCGAGCCCTTGGCGAAGCGCTCGGCGAAAGATCCGAGGGTCGTGGAGCGTATGCAGGTTATGGCCTGCGGCACGGAGCTTGGCAAAGGATTTTCCGAATTGAACGACCCCGCAGACCAGCGGGCGCGCTTCGAGGAGCAGGAGGCGGCGCGCAAAGCGGGAGACGCCGAAGCCCAGCATCTCGACGAAGATTTCCTCGAAGCCCTCGAATACGGTATGCCGCCCGCGGCCGGTTTCGGCGTTTCCGAACGGCTGTTTGCGGTTTTGATGGATAAACCCGTCAGGGAAACAGTGATTTTTCCTTTAATGAGGCCGAAAAAATAAAATTGTCCGTCGTCCTCGCGTCCGCCGGAGGCGGATCCTCCCTTGGAGGAAAGGCGGGGATCCACGCTTCCAAGGTTACCGGGAAGCATGGACCCCGGTTTCCGCCGGGACGACACTGATCTTTATGCGCAAAGTAATGATCTTTGGCGTGTTCGACGGGGTGCACGAGGGCCATCGCGCACTTTTCCGCGAGGCGAGAAACCACGGTGATCATCTCGTCATCGCCGTCGCGCCCGACCACATCGTCCGTGCGCTCAAAAGCCATGATCCGGAATTGAGCCTGGATGAACGCATCGCTTTGCTTCTGGGCGAAGATCTCGTGGACGAAGTGGTCGCGGGCGACGCGACGCTCGGGAGCTACGACGTGGTCCGCGAGCATGCGCCGCACGCGATTGTGTTGGGCTACGATCAAACGGAATTAAAGAAAGATCTTGAGGGCAAGCTGTACGACGCGAGCTGGGAGCTCACGATCGTCGTCGCCGGCTCGCACGAGCCGGAGAAATACCACAACAGTTTGCTGAGTGATAAAAAGAATTAAAATGGAAAACAAGTGCTGTATTTTCTGCGATCGAAGAAAATGCAATACTTGAGTCCTATGCCTCGAGCCGGCGCGCGCTGTCGCAGATCATTTTCGCTTCGCCGTCGCGCTCGGACATGCGGCCCTCGACGTACACCACTTTGTTCTCTTCCCAGACGGGCGCGGTTTTCGTAAGGACACTATTGAAGACGACGATTTCCATCGGCTTCCGCGAGAAGTCTTCGATCGTGACGAAGAGCATCGGCTGGCCGGATTTCGTCGTGATCTTGTGCACTTTCGAGATAAGCCCGAAGGTGCGGCAGGGGAGCGTCGCGCTTTTCACGAGCCGGATCTCGTCGATCGTTTTGATGCCGTATTTGTCCCTAAACTGGACCATTTTGGCGTTCACGGCGTTCAGTGGATGGTCCGAAAGATAGAAACCGAGCAGTTCTTTTTCCCAAGTGAGCTTCTGATCTTTTGTCGCGGGTGGCGCCGGTTTGAGCTTGAGCTTGGGAGCGGCAAGAGGCGCGGACGCGCCGAAAAGCGACGTGCCGCGCTGGGGCTGCGCCCGGTCTTTGCGCATTGAATTCGCAAAACGCAGGATTTCCTCGAGATTTTCGAGCGCCTGGTTCCGTTCGATGCCCAGGGAATCGAACGCGCCGGCTTTCACAAGCGATTCGATCGATTTCTTATTCAGGTCCTTGTGCTGGATGCGGGTGAGCACTTCTTCGAAGCTCGCAAATTCGCCGCGCGACATGCGTTCTTCGACGATCGCCTGGACGATCGCCTCACCCACGTTCTTGATTCCGAGAATGCCGAAGCGGATCTTGTTCTCTCCCTCCGGAGTGAATTGCACGAAGCTTTTATTGATGTCGGGAGGCAGGATCTGGATGCCCGATGCTTTCGCCTCGCCCACGAGGAAGGAAATGCGGTCGAGATCGCTGAGCTCGTTGTTGAAAAGCGCTGCCATCGATTCTTCGGGAAAATGCGCTTTGAGATAGGCCGTACGGTAAGCGATCGTGGCGTAGCAGGCCGAGTGCGCTTTGTTGAATCCGTAGCGGGCGAACGGTTCGATGAGCTCCCAGGTTTTTTGGGCGATGGAAGAAGGAATTTTATTTTTGATGCAGCCTTGGATGAATTTCTCTTTCTGTTCGTCGAGAAGCGACTTGATCTTTTTGCCGACGGCTTTGATCAGAAGATATCCTTCGCCGCGCGTAAGCCCCGCGAGCTCCGTCGCCATGTCCATCACCTGCTCCTGGTAGACGATGACGCCGTAGGTGGACTGCAGAATTTTCTCCATGATCGGATGGAGATAGGAGATTTTTTCCTCGCCGTGCTTGCGCTTGATGAACGTGGGGATGAGTTCGATCGGGCCGGGGCGGTACAGCGCCACGAGCGCGATCAGGTCTTCGAGCCGCGTCGGCTGGAGGTCCTTCATGTAGCGGCGCATGCCGGACGATTCAAACTGGAAGACGCCCGTCATGTCGCCGCGCTGGAAAAGTTCGAAGGTCTGTTTGTCGTCAAGCGGGATTTTCGAGATGTCGATGTCCACGCTTTTCTGCTCTTTCACGAGCCGCACGGTATCCTCGATGATCGTGAGGTTTTTGAGTCCCAGAAAATCGATTTTCAAGAGGCCGAGGTCTTCGATCGCGTGCATCTCGAACTGCGTGATCTTCGCGTCTTTTTCCTGCGGAGCGAGCTGGATGGGAACGTATTCGGTGAGATTGTCCTTCGAGATCACGGTCGCGCAGGCATGGACGGAGGCATGCCGCACGACGCCTTCAAGATGGAGCGCGGTGTCGATAAGCCGCTTCGCGTCGGCGTTCCCGTCGTATAAGCTGCGCAATTCCGG
>DATLTV010000074.1:0-4592 GCA_035533375.1 Minisyncoccota bacterium | reverse complement strand
GTCCCGATCCCGTATCCGATATTGCAGTAGACGGCGAGAAAGACGAGGGTGAAGAGTGTCCGTTTCAGGATTTTCATCCGTTTTCTCCTCTCAAGCTGGCTGCCGATATTATAGTGCGGAATTTCTCCATCGTCAATTTTTTCTTTGTTGACGAAAAGTCAACAAAGAAAAAAAGCTGGTGCTCAAGCGGGGGATCGCACCTTCGTCATTCCCGAGGACGAGAGGATCCATGCTGTTTTGAATCATTCCGTAAAGGTATAGATCCCGTTTCTCCCGCTATGGCGGGATTCCGGGATGATGGGTGTGAAGTAATTTTCTCGTGCCGAGGCGACAACTGCGGCAGGTATTGTATAATGATTGATATGCATGACGTCGTCACTATCGGCTCGATTACGCGTGACGCGTTTTTCTCCGCGGATTTTGAAACGATCCCGTGGCCAAAGACGCCATCCCGCTCGGCTTACGTGCTCCCTCGCGGCGAGAAAATGGAAGTAAAGAACGTCTATTTCACGATGGGCGGGAACGCCGCGAACGCCGCAGTGACCTTCGCGCGGCAGGGATTCAAGACGGCCGCGGTCGGGAAGACCGGGAAGGACGTTTCGGGCGAAGAAATACGGAGGAAGCTGCGCGGCGAAGGTGTGGAAACAAGGTATATGGCGGAAACGGCGGCGGTTCCCACTGCGTACTCCGTGCTCCTCCTCGAAAATGGCGAGCGGACGATACTCGGCTATCACGGCGCCTCGGACACGTTCGCGCTCCGCGACGTGAAACTTCCGGCGCTCAAGGCGAAGTGGTGGTATGTGTCACTCGCCGGCGAATCGGACAACATGTTCCTGCCACTCGTGCATTTCGCGAAAAAAAATAAGATCGCGGTCGCGTTCAACCCGAGCGGGCACCAGATCAAGCATAAGCGCGGTGAAATTTTGAGGGCGCTCAAAGATATTTCATTCCTTGCCGTGAACGACGAAGAAGCATCGCTTTTGACCGGCATTCCCTGGCGCCGCGAGCACGAATTGTTCAAAAAGCTCGACGCATTGCTCTCGCCCGGCATCCTTGCCGTGACGACGGGCGCGACGGGCGTTACCGTTTCGGACGGGAAATGCATCTATAAAGCCGGCACATTCAAAGAGAAAAAGCTCGTTGACCGCACGGGGGCGGGCGATGCGTTTGGTTCCGGATTTGTTGCCGGGCTCATGCGCCGTGGCGTGAATCTTCCAAATATCCATCGCGCGAGTCCTGAAGATGTTTCTTACGCCATCCGGCTCGCGACCGCGAATGCGACGTCGAAGGTCGAGGAGGTCGGCGCGACCGAGGGGCTACTCACGAAAAGAGAATTCGAGAATCCGAGGTGGAAGAATTTGAAGATAAATATTAAAAAATCATAAAATATGTCGCCCCGGCGGAGGCCGGGGCCCGTGCTTTAAAAAGCCAAAAGCACGGATTCCGGCCTTCGCCGGAATGACAAAAGTATGTCAAAATCAAAATATCATCCCATGGAAAAATTAGCAAAAATTCTGGGCGTTGATGTATCTCTTCTCGAGAAACTCGATCTCGCTATGACCGAGCGCGTGGGGAGGCGCGGCGTGCTCGACGAGGTGAGCGCGAAGAACGAGCAGTCGATCGAGCGGGTGCTCCGCTCACTCGGACTTTCGATGACTTCGAGTCCGGACGTGATTCGAGATGCTTTGCGCGAAACGGCACTCAAGCACGAAGGAGAGCTTCTTAAATATCTGCAAACCGTTCCCGGCGCCACGGAATTCGACAAAGCGGCGAATCTCGCGCGTTCGATCGCGAAAGTGGGACGCGGCTTTTTCCTCAAAAAATCCTATGGCGAGGACATCATCCGCAAATGCAATCCGGAAAAGCTGCTCGCGTTCCTTCACTATAAAACCGTGGACGAATTGCTCTCGAAGCACGACGTCACGGAAATTTTCAGCGCGTTGCGCTTTATCGAATCTGAAGAATGGATGCACGAAACGTTCGAAAAGGCATACAGCGGCTTTACGCGCCACGATTTCGAGGAGCGGGACATCGAGATAAAAGTGCTCGGGCCCGAGTGGCATGAGGTCGCGCTTAAATTCGTCGCGAAGAAACATCACAACGTGAGCCACCTCAAGGAATTCGGCGTAATCTTCCTGAATCCCATCAAAGAGGACATTTCGGGAAAGTTCGTCCGCGATTTCGCGCTCTTGCTCCATTATTTCCACGAGATCGATTTTTACTCCAAGCTGTTCGTGAAGTACGCGCCATCGCCGGATTTCGCGGACCACTTGAAAGCGCTTCTGCGCGGCGACGTGAAAGACGTGAAGATCCTGGGGGCGGGGGAATGGCTCATCGTGCAGCAGTATCTTTGGAAGGTGAATCCCGCGGACCCGCGGCTGTTTCTCCCGCGCGTGAATCCCGAGTCCATGCACTGGTTCCGCGGCGAGCGCGACCTTGCGAATCTCGGAAAAAAAGAGCCGTCGCTCGGGCTCGAATTCTGGGGTGATCTCGACTGGGTCGGATCGCTTTTCGATCACGGCGCGGACCAAGTCGTGAGCTTCGACCTCGAAGACAACGCCATGTCCGAAGTGTCCGCCGCCGAAGGCAAGACCGAATCCTTCAACTACCACCAGCGCGAAGCCATGTGGACGCGCATCTTTATGGAATACGTCGGCGGCGAGCTTGAGATGGAAGAAACGCTCGCGCAGAATTTCGGGAAAGGGATTGTTAAATTCTAAGTACCCTTGCGCCGCTCTCGTCCCCGCCGGCGCGGGGACAGGCTCCGGCGAGGGTCCATGCTTTCAAAATTGACGTTTGGGAGTATGGATCTTCCGCCTTCGCGGAGGACGACGGATGATTCGTGTTATGATGGTAATTATATGAAATCACTCAAAGACATCCTGCAGGAAGCAAACTCGAAGCACGTTGCCGTCGGGCACTTCAATTTTTCCGACCTCGCGGGGTTTAATGCGATTTTTGCGGCGGCGCAGGAATTAAAGCTCCCTATTCTTGTGGGCGTTTCGGAAGGGGAGCGGGAATTCGTGGGTGTGCGGCAGGCCGCGGCGCTCGTGAAATCGCTTCGCGAAGAATACGATTATCCGATATATTTGAACGCCGACCATACGCATTCGCTGGACAAAGCAAAAGCGGCGGCGGAGGCGGGATTCGACGAGATCATTTTCGACGCGTCAAAATTACCGATGGACCAGAATATCGCGGCGACGAAGGAAGCGGTGAAAGCGATTCGGAAGATCAGCAAGAAAATTTTGATCGAAGGCGAGATCGGCTACATCGGCAGTGCGTCGGAAGTAATGAAGGACAAGCCCGTGGGGATAGAGATGAGCACGCCGGAGGAAGCGGCGCGGTTCGTGCGCGAAACGGGCGTGGACGTTTTGGCGCCCGCGGTCGGGAACATGCACGGGCTTACGGAGCAAATGGCGGCAGGCTTGGCGCGGAAGCGGCTCGACATTCCGCTCATCGCGGGGATCAAAGAAGCCGTGCGCATTCCGCTCACGCTCCACGGCGGCTCTGGGACGGAAGACGCGGACTTCGTTGCCGCGATCAAGGCGGGGATCACTATCGTACACATCAGCACCGAGATCCGCATTGCCTGGCGCAAAGGAATTGAAGCAAGTCTCAAGGAGAATCCGAACGAAGTCGCGCCGTACAAGATCTTTTTGCCAGCAGTGGATACGGTGAAAGTCGTGGTTCTCGCGCGGCTGAAGCTGTTTAACGGGCTGGAGTAGAACTAGAACCCATCTCGAAAGTATCTTTAAAAGTACAAAATTCCCCGTTCATCAAGATGAACGGGGAATGATATCTTCCGGTTTCTCGCGCATACGCCATATTCCGATGACCGCAAGCAGGAGGCCGACGAGGAGCGTGACATCTCCCGGACTCGCCATGGCGTAGTTCCCGATAGGGATCCGGTCGCAGAGGAACCGATAATGCATTTCGTTTCGCGCCTGCGTATATAGCACACTCTCTTGTGCAGGCGTCATTTGTATATCCACCGGCATTTTGCCGTTCGCGAAAATTACCGCGTAATTCATGCATGCTCCCGCAAGCATGACGCACGTTGCCGCGAGGAGAAGCCGGGACTTCAGTTTGCTCACAAGCCAGAACAAGGCGAAAAGCGCAAATGGCCCGACAGGCAACAGCATAAAACGCAGCTTATCAATATCCACGGATGCACCTCGATCATCGCAATCTCTCCTTAAAGCATAAGATTCGCCCCTTCGATCCGTCAAATCAAAAAAAACAAGCCGGATGAGACGGCTTGCGTCGCGCTAACGGATGTCCTTGAACAAAGGGAGCCACGATAAAGCGCAGAAGATCACGGCGTAGATAAAAGCGAACCCGCGCGAGCATCTGCCCGCGTCTATCAGAAGATCTCCCGGGCTATGAATCCTTTCCATGCCGTCGTCTATCCAGTCGCAGAGTGCTTTCAATCTGGTATGGGATTCGGCGAGCCGGTGCCGTTCGCTTTTTTCCACCAATGCGATCATCTTCGGATTTTTCGTACAAACAGGCATCAGATTTCCGTTGGCGCGCATCACGCATCTGTTCATGGTTGAGCCACCGCGGAGACATAGCCAGCTCCATATGAG
>DATLTV010000073.1:0-5271 GCA_035533375.1 Minisyncoccota bacterium | reverse complement strand
GGCTGTGGCGGGAGATGCACAAGTGACGCTCGGCTGGATCGCGCCGCCGGCCACGGGCGGCATCACGGGATACGCAATCGCGTGGGCAAACGGAACAACGACCGTGGGAACCGTCACGAGCACGGTGATCACGGGCCTTATGAACGGTACGTCTTATTCATTTAAGGTGAACACGATAAATCCCGTGGGCCAGTCGGCTGTCGTGACGTCGAACACCGTCGTTCCCTCCGTAGTTTCCACATCGACCGCAACGCCTCCTTCTCCGCCGCCCGGAATTTCCGTTTCGAATCCGGCGACTGCATCGTCACCCGATAATCAAGCACTCCAGAGCCAGTTGAATTCTTTGATGGCACAGCTTCAGACGCTGCTTGCGGAAACGAACAAGACAGGAACGGCAACGAGCTCCACTACAATCACCGCGCCGGTAGTTTCGGCGGGTTCGGCTTATGTTTTTTCCCGTAATTTATATTCCGGTCTGAAAGGCGATGACGTAGCCGCGCTCCAGAAATTTCTTATTGCGCAAAGCAAAGGTTCGGTGACGGCGGAGCTCCGGGGCGTCGGCGCGACCGGCTACTTCGGCCCGCTCACGGCAAAAGCCCTCGCCGAATTCCAGGCGAGCGCGGGCATCTCGCCTGCAAGTGGCTATTTCGGCCCGATCACGAGGGCGTATGTGAGTTCGCACAGCGGACAATAACGGGAACGCTCAGATCCAAAAATGTTGACAGGCAGCTCGAATCGCACCTCGCGGCATTTTGAGATGCATTCTAAAAAATGTTGTGATATTATCGAAGATAATGGAAAGCGAAACTGGCGAATTTTCTTTTCTGCTTAAGCCTGCGGAGAATGGCATCGGCGTTTTTGTCGCGCACGATATAAAAAAAGGCACGCATTTGCGCATGTTCGGAAAGGAGGAAGCGCTTGACGCCCGGTCGCTCGCACGCGATAAAAAAAACGTGCCGGAAGCGTTCCGTGGTTATTGCATGGATCGGGGCGATCAGCTTATCTCCCCGAAGGATTTTTCCTGCATGCCGGTTGGCTGGTATCTCAATCATTCGAAATTTCCGAATGCCCGGCGCGACGAACGTTATTGGTGGTTTGCCGCCCGCGATATCAAGGCGGGGGAGGAAATTACGATCGATTACAATTCTTTGGAGGAGCCGGAGGAAGTCAAAGAGGATTATTATCGGAGATGAGATTTATGAGAATCGTTCGAGACCACCTTTTTATGTGCTGATTGGTCTTCTCCGGTAATCGGTTTTTGGCAGGATAATTGCTTGTGTTACGCTGAATATTATGTCCGAAGCAATGGGGGCGAAGATAGCGCCCGAAAAAGAAAAAGAGCCAAAAAAATTATTCTCGGCTGAATTGGGGAAAGACGGCCACTATGCGGATCTCGATTTGACGCGCTATTTCGACGGGCAGCTCGAACCAGAGAGCGCAAATGACGTGACCGCCCATGCCCGGCAATGCGAATCGTGCAGAAAGAATGCCGATGCGATCCAAAGAGAAATCTGGAGCCGCGTAAAAACCCATTTTAAAGGGTTTTGAATTGGCGCTCGGAATGCGCGCAGTACCGTCCGATGACGTTGAAAAAAAGAAAGGCCATCCGGAGATGACCTTATTGATCCGTTACATAATGGGTCTGAATAGACCCGGGATCAATAGGAAGTATGGCAAATAGGAAATTTTTGTCAAGACGTTTTCGAGCCGGAGCGCCGCCGGGTATATTTCCTGCGCACAATGGCAATCGGTTGTATACTTATATGCATGCATGAATACTTGAGCGAAGCGGTGGTACTCGGGAAGACGCCGCAGGGCGACGTGGACAGCAGGTGCTCGCTCTTCACGAAAAAATTCGGAAAGCTTGTCGCGAAGGCGAAAAGCGCACGGAAGATCACCTCGAAGCTTTCGTCGCACCTCGAGCCGGGGAATGTGGCACAGGTGCGCGTTATCGAAAAAGGCGGACTCGTCGTTGCGGATGCCCTGAAGATCGGGCGTACGGGAGCGGGACGCGATGACGTGCGTTTTCTCGACCTTATGCTTGCGGAAGGGGAGCCCGACCAGGCGCTATGGCAGATGCTTGTTTCGCCGCATTTTTCCTGGACTAAAGCCCTGAAAATACTCGGCTGGGATCCCGCAGAAGCGTCGTGCGGGATTTGCGCCGCCTCGCCCATCGTGGCGTTCGAGGCGAGGAGCCAGGAGTTTTATTGCCGGACATGCGCTTCAAAAGCGAAGGAAAATAGTCTATTATTTATAAATTAGCTCCATAGCTCGTAAGCGCCGAATCGCATGGCAACGGCGATTCGTCTGCTAAGCTCGTAAGTCATTCGAAACCATATCGACTTACGAACCTACGAGCTAACGAGCTTACGAGCTAAAATGCCCGATACCCCAAAAACTTCTCCCTGGAACACGCCCGAGCGCAAGCCGGCCGCAGTGCAATCTGCAAAATCGGAAAAGCCGTCCCGCGCGTGGATCGGGTGGCTCGTTTTGATTTTCGCGGTTATCGGGATCGTTATTGCCGGTATTTTTTACCTGCGGCGTCCGCAAGGACCGACCGTGGCGTTCGATTTCTCGAAACCGGGCCAGGTGTTTGTCGGCGATCCGTTCAATCTTTCGATATCGCTCTCGAACTATTCCGACGCCATCCTCAAAGACGCGAAGATGTCGCTTCAGCTTCCCGCCGGCATTTCATTTGTGGGCGAACCACAGGATCAGCGGGTGATGGAGTTCGAGATCGGCGACGTAGGGCCGGGAAGCATCGAGTCATCCTCGTCGTCGTTCCCCGAATTGATCGTGACGGACGGCTCGCTCGTGAACCGACTCGCGCATTTCATGGCGACATTCAGTTACGACACGGGTTCCGGATCGCCGACACTCCAGGCGTCGGACGCGACAGATGTGTTCGTGGGCGGCCCGGCGGTCACGCTGAACATCACGGCGCCGCAGAGCGTCCTGAACGGAGAGGATTTCCAGGCGCAGGCGAATTATGTGAACAATACCGGCGAAAGCATTCCGCGTCTCAAGCTTATGCTCGCGTACCCGCCGTTCTTCCAGTTTGCATCGAGCACGCCCGCGGCGCAGGCGAACAGCCAGAATTCTTCCTGGGATCTTGGCACCGCTTCATCCGGCGCGAACGGCGCGGTCACGGTTTCGGGGAACGTCCTTGGTCCGCAAGGATCGCTCTTTAGCGTGGATGGTGCGCTTACCGCGGTGTTCGGCGGCCAACTGTATACGATCAGCAGCCAGTCGGTGAACGTGACGATCTCGCAGGCACCGCTCTCGCTCGCGATCGTCGCGAACAGTCCGAATTACGTTTCGAAGATCGGCGATACGCTGAACTATACGCTCACCTATGCGAACAATTCCGCGGTCGCCATGCAAAACCTGACGGTGAGCGCGAAGCTTACGAGCGCCTTGTACGATTTCACGAGCCTGGATCCGCATATTCCTTTTAATTCGATCACAAACACCATTTCCTGGTCTCCGGCAAATACGCCGGAGCTCGCGAACCTCGCTCCCGGCCAGAGCGGGTCTCTGAACTTCACAATAAAGCTCAAAGACGCGTTCCCGATCCGGCTTTTGAGCGACAAGAATTACACGCTTAAGGTCGACGGCACCGTGAAGTCGCCGACCGTGCCGCCGGGCACGTCCGCCGCGAACACGATTTCCCTTACGAGTTTCGTGACCGATGTTGCGGGGAAGGTCGATTTCTCGTCCGCGGCCTACTGGCGCGACGCCGCCTCCGGCATTTTGAATAACGGACCGTATCCGCCGAAAGTGAACCAGGCGACGCAGTACACGATCCACTGGAAGATCGTGAATTATGCGACGGATGTTTCGAACGTGACGGTGTCGGCGTATCTGCAGTCGGGTGTCGCGTTCACGAATGTCGTGAAGAGCAATATGACGACGTCGCCCACGTATGATCCGAACTCAGGCCTGGTAACCTGGCAGATTCCCGCGATTCCTGCGACCAAGGGCGTGATCGGCGTCCCGGCGGAAGCGATCTTCCAGGTGTCGGCGACGCCCGCGGTGAACCAGGCGGGCGGCAGTATGCCGCTTCTCTCGGACGCGAAATTTTCGGCGATGGACGATTTTGTGTCGAGCACGATCTCGGATGACGCTCCGGCGGTCGACACGAGCCTGCCCGGCGACGCGACGATCGCGGGGACGGTGAACAGGAACGTGACGCAATAGGAGTACATAGTAACAAAGTGGTAATAACGTGGTAATAACGTGGTAATAATGTAGTAATAAAGTTGTGATAAAACGGTAATAAAGTAGATAAAGATTTGTATGGAAAACCTTATGGATAAAATAGTGTCTCTCGCGAAGCGGCGGGGATTCGTTTATCCGGGCTCGGAGATCTACGGAGGTCTCGCGAATTCCTGGGATTACGGCCCGCTCGGTACGGAGCTTAAAAACAATATCAAGCAATTGTGGTGGAACAAGTTCGTTCATCGCCGCGACGATATGGTGGGGATCGACGCCGCGCTTATCATGAATCCGAAAGTGTGGGAAGCGTCCGGCCATCTCAAGGAATTTTCCGATCCGCTCGTGGAATGTAAAAAGTGTCACAGTCGTTTCCGCGCCGATACGATAGATTTGAACGGCGTTTGTCCGAATTGTGCAGCCAAGAAGACGTTCACGGAGGCAAAGCAGTTCAATCTGATGTTCAAGACGTTCATCGGTCCGTCCGACGATCAGGCGAATGTCGCGTATTTCCGCCCGGAAACGGCGCAAGCGATGTTCGTCGATTTCAAAAACGTGGTGGATACGAGCCGGAAAACATTGCCGTTCGGCGTGGCGCAGATCGGGAAAGCTTTCCGGAACGAGATCACGCCGGGGAATTTCATTTTCCGCACGCGAGAATTCGAGCAGATGGAGATAGAGTATTTCATTCATCCGCCGGCGAAAGATGCCGATTGGCGGGATTATTTCGAGATGTGGCGGAAAGAAATGTGGAGCTGGATGACGGATGATCTGGGTTTGCCGAAAGAGATGATCCACGAGCTCGACGTGCCGGACGGAGAGCGGGCGCATTATTCGAAACGGACGATCGATTTCGAGTTCGATTATCCCTTCGGCCGGAAGGAATTGTACGGCCTCGCGTATCGCACTGATTTTGATCTCAAGAACCACTTCAAGGAGCCGCCGTATCGCGATGCCGGAAGCGCGGAAGCGTTCTGGCCGCACGTGATCGAGCCCAGTTTGGGCGTGGACCGCTCGGTGCTCGCGGTGCTTCTCGGAAGCTATACGGAAGACGGC
>DATLTV010000072.1:0-2677 GCA_035533375.1 Minisyncoccota bacterium | reverse complement strand
ATCTCGTCGACTTTTCCATCATGCTTTCCCATTGGGGGACGAATTTCGCCCGCGCGGACCTGAACCACGATGGAACCGTAAATCTCGTCGATTTCAGCATTTTGCTCTCGCAGTGGACGGGATAAGTGTCAGGTACCCTTTTTGATATCAAAAAGGGTACCTGACACTTGCGACTCCGTGGATACTGCACCCGTCATCCTGAACTTGGTTCAGGACCCATGCCCTAGATACGTTTAACGTTTTCCGGGAGCGTGGATCCCTGCCTGCCGGCAGGCAGGCTGACCTTCGTCAGGATGACGAGATAGTTCGGGATGACGGGTAAGCTCAGGATGACGGAGTAGCCATCTTTCCATCCTCGGTTTACCGTGCGCGCACCTGACACCTCTCTACGATTTGATATAATAAAAGAGAATAATACCCATGCTTTCTTTCTATCAAAAATTGGCGTCGAAACTGAACGACGGCGCAATGGCGGAGGCGCCGGAAAGTGCGAAGGCGGCGGCCGCTCTGGGCGGCGCGGCGAGCAACCGTCTCGCGCCGAAAACCAATGAATCGCGGCCGGCTCCCGCGGAGGAGCCCGCGCCCGAAGGAACCGATTCGCTTGACGTTGATCTTTTCCAGTCCGAATCGCGCATGGTGGTGTTCATCCAGATGAGCGGAGTGTCCGCTGGAGATTTTGAGATAACCGCCGACGAAGAATTGAACACGCTCACGGTGCAAGCGACGCAAAAACGCCCCAACATGCCTTCTCTGCACGCCGCGGAAGGAGCGGAATCGGAAAAGGGACGGCTTGTGAAACAGGAAATAAAATGGAAAACGCTTTACCGGAAGATATACCTCCCTACTTCTTTTAAGAGCGCCGAGTCGGAAGCGCTGCTCGAGCGCGGCGTTCTCATCGTGGTTCTGCCGGTGAAACGATTGGGCGTCGAAAAAAAACTTGCAGTCAAGGAAATACTCGATGAGAAAACGGCATGATGAAAGGATTCGCCCGGTTTGTTTTGTTATCATTCGCGCTTGAAGCCGCGGCTTTTTCCATTCCGGCGCACGCTGCGGGAAGCGCATCGCTTTCGATTATTCCTGCAACCGGCTCGCATGCTCCGGGATCAATATTTACGGCGAGCGTCATGCTCGACTCGGGCGGCGGCGTCGGGGTGAACGCGGCGGACGGGGATTTGGCGTTCGATCCGTCCCTGCTTGCGGTGCAAAGCGTTTCGAAAGCCAATTCTGTTTTCAATCTTTGGGTCGCCGACCCGACTTTTTCGAACACCGACGGCTCGGTCACTTTCAGCGGTGGCAGTACGAGCGCGTATACGGGAAGTTCGGGCGATGTAATCGATATCACGTTCAAAGCGCTCAAAGCAGGATCGGCAGACGTGAAATTCACCTCCGGGTCGGCGCTTGCCGCCGATGGCCAGGGGACGGATGTGCTCGGATCGAAAAATAGCGCGACGTTCACGATTGGCGGAGCAAGCGTATCTTCGAATCCGGCGCCGACCCCGACTCCTACGGCAACCCCCGACAATTCGGCATCGGCAGTCGCGGCGGCGCCGCCCTTCACGGTTTCAATCGCGGTCACGTCGGCCACGCATCCCGATCCCACTCAATGGTATGCGAATAATAATCCCGTTTTCACCTGGCAGCTTACTTCCGATATCGCGAGCGTAAGTACCGCGTTCGACCGGAATCCGGGCACGTACCCGAGGCGTTCTTCCGAAGGGCTTCTGTCAACAAAGCAGTATTCGAATATCGGTGAAGGCACCTGGTATTTCCATGTGCGTTTCGAAGACTCGCTTGGCGACTGGAGTGATCCGGTGAATTACGGAGTGCGGATCGACGATACGCCGCCGGGTCCTTTCACCGTGAATGTGGAGACGGGCGCGGGAGTGAGCGGTAGGACACTGCTTGTGTTCAACGCCACCGACACGGTTTCGGGTGTCGATCACTACGTGGCGACATTCGACGGCGTGAGTTCCACGACCATTGCGCTCTCGGATGTGCAGAGCGGCGTCTATACCGCGCCTCCGCTCCTGCCCGGAAAGCATCTCGTTAATATCAAAGCCGTCGACAAGGCCGGCAATTCGAGCGAGGCGAACGCCGCGTTCGAATTGCAAGGCGTCGCTATGCCGAACATCACGAACTTCCCGGCGACGGTGATCGAAAAATCCCCGATCGTGCTCGAAGGTATTGCGGACAGCGGATCGAATGTGACCGTTGACATAAATGACGCCGGCAACAAGGTTGTTTCGGAAGGGAAAATGGTTGCGGATGAAACGGGACACTGGCTGTATGCCGTGGAAGGCGGGCTCTCGACCGGCAAATACAGCCTTGGCGTATCGATGGTCACGGTGCAAGGCGCTTCCGCGAGCTCGACCATGAAAGGCGCAATGGACGTGATTCCCGCGCCGTTCCTCGACCGCTTCGGTTTGGTGCTTATCGTGATCCTTCTTGCGTGCATCGGCGGCCTCGTCACCTTCGGCTTCTATAAGAAAAAACTGATCGAAATGCAGTTCGCGCTCGCGAAGCGCGAGAACGAAGAAGCGCGCGAAAAAGCGAAGGCCGTATTCGAGGCATTGCGCGAGGAAGTGGATGATCAGATCAGCCATATGGAAGGCGGCGCGGCCCAGGCACAGGGAGAGGTGAAGCTCGAGCCGGAACAGGTGCTCGACGCGATGCGAAA
>DATLTV010000071.1:0-3145 GCA_035533375.1 Minisyncoccota bacterium | reverse complement strand
CAACCTTCCACGCACCGACAATCGTCTCACGGCGCCGAAAACGCGACTTGCTACAATCATTGATGAGCCACGGTCCGGCAACGAGACGAGGAATTCGCTCGCGGCAGACCGTGCAATATATTCCGTTACGTGGTCACTCGCCCTTCTCTTCGTTGCGGTACTATGGCTCGCCAAAGGGATTGCCGCCGTCTTTTCACTCGTCTTCTTGGGCGGCCTCGTGAAACTCTGCGGCGGAATGGGATGGTTTCTCCTCTATGCGGCTTTGGGCGGATTGACTGTCGCACTCTTTTATTCCCTGAGAAAGCTCATCTTGACGGTTGTCGCCGAACGAAAAGCCCGCACTCAAAGGCGCTACAATGACATCATGAAAAACATCCCGTGAGGCGCGTTGCGCTTCGCGGGACTTTTTTTTACGACGGCGCGAAACGCTGTCGTTCCGAAAAATCGCACAAACTATTTTTCGGGATCCGGAAAGAAAGACTACCGCTTCCTTTTCAAAACCTTCTTCACCGCCGCCTTGATGTCCTTCGCCCCCATACCGTATTTTTCGATAAGCGCGTTCGGCGGGCCAGATTCGCCATAGGTGTCCTGCATACCGATGAATTCCATGGGAATGGGCGTATGCGCGGCAAGCACTTCGGCAACCGCGCCGCCGAGGCCACCGGCAATCTGATGTTCCTCGACCGTCACGACCGCTCCAATCTTCTTCGCAAGTTCCGCTATTTTTTTGCCGTCGATAGGTTTAATCGTGTGGCAGTTCAAAACGAGGCTTCCGATCTTTTCTTTTTCAAGTTCATGTGCGGCGAGAAGCGCATTGTAAAGCAATCCGCCGCAGCCGATGATCAAGACTTGCGGCTTTTTCGACTGCCAAAAGATCTCCGCCCTGCCCGGGAGGAATGGCGTCTCGTCCGTCGTCATGATGGGCGTCTTCTCGCGCCCATAGCGCAGATAAATCGGGCCCCAGATGCGCGCGGCGGCAAGCGTCATCTTGCGCGCCTCGATCGCATCGCAGGGCACGAACACTTTCACGTTCGGCAGCACGCGCATCATCGCAATGTCTTCCGTCGCCTGGTGCGTCGCACCGTCCGGACCCACGGAGATCCCCGCATGATGCCCGCCGATCTTCACATTCGAATCGTTATAGGCGATGGTCGTCCTGATCTGCTCCCAATTCCTGCCCGGAGAAAACGTGGCGTAGGAGGAAATGAAAGGGATTTTTCCGGAAACGCCCAACCCTGCTGCGACCGTCGCCATGTTCTGCTCGGCGACGCCGATCTCGAAGAACCGCTCGGGGAACTTTTTCGCAAACTCCTCGACGCGCGTCGATTCCGTGAGGTCCGCGCACAAGGCGACCACGTTTTTGTTCTCTTCGGCCGCAAGCACGATTCCTTCGCCGTAACCGTTGCGCGTGGGCGCCTGCTCGACGTCGGAATCAAACATCTTCGGATTCAATTTTGCGGATGGATTTAGCATATTTTTATTATACTCCCTTCCGTCATTCCCGCCTTCGCGGGGACAGGCTTTCGCCGGAATGACAATATTTCTCGATTTTTATCTATCTTATCCCGCCTTATTTCTTCACTTCTTCTTTCGCATGCCGCTGCATGAGCCACATACTGCCGCCGATCACGATCGCGGCAATCACGAGCCCCACGAAAAATTTCGGCTGGTCGCCCACGCTTCCCCATCCGCGCGCGTAGCCATAAATGATGGCATAAAGCCCCGAGACCATAATACCTATCGGCACCGATCGCGCCGTGAGCGCGGTCGCGAAGAGCAGCCAGAAACCGAAGACAAAGACGGCGATCCCGGCGACGTTCGCCGCGACAAACGCATAATAACCGTAGATCTTCATTGCGACCGTATACGCGTCCTGCGCGGTATTGTACCGGCTTTGCGCGGCTTGCTGCGCTTCATTTGCGGTTTTTTGCTGTGCGATGCACTGCGCATCGCTCGGCGTGCAATTCACGTAGGGTACGGCTACGGGATAGTTCGGATATTGCGGCGGCACGGGCGCGGGATTAAACGCCTGAATACCAAGCTGAATCAAAGCGCCGATAATAATCGCTGTGCCGAGGCCAAGGATGAAATTTACGATTTTCATATTTTACTTATTATTTATTTTTGCTCCGATCCGATCGCTTCACGATTCGCCCGCAGCTCCTTGAGCGCCCGTTCCGCTTCGCCGGGCTTGAAGATCTGCGAGTGCCAATGATAATCGCCCTCCATAAAACTTACGCCTTTGCCCGCGATCGTGTGCGCGATGATACAGGTCGGTTTCTCGTGGATCGCCTTCGCTTCGGCGACGGCGGAAATAATCTGATAGAAGTCATGGCCATCGATGTCGATCACGTTCCAGTTGAACGATTCGTACTTCGCACGGAAGGGCTCAAGCGGCATGATCTTTTCCGTATAACCGTCGATCTGGATGTTGTTGCGGTCGACGACGACCGTGAGATTGCCCAATTTATTTTTTCCCGCGAACATCACGGCTTCCCAGGTATTCCCCTCTTCGTGCTCGCCGTCGGACGTAAGGCAATAAATGCGGTGTTTCGCGCCGTCAAGCCGCGCGGCGAGCGCCATGCCGACTGCCTGAGAAACTCCCGAACCGAGCGGCCCAGAAGTGGTTTCGATGCCCGGCAATACTTTTCGATGCGGATGTCCCTGGAGCCGCGTGCCGAGCTGGCGTAATGTTTTTAATTCTTCCACCGGAAAATATCCCGCTCGCGCCAAGGCCGCGTATTGCACAGGACAAATGTGGCCGTTCGAAAGCACCAGGCGGTCACGCCCGTCCCAGTTCGGCTGTTTCGGTTTGTGATTCAAAATATGGAAATAAAACGCGGCGAAAATATCCGCCATGTCGAGCGGTCCCGCGATGTGCCCCGATCCCGCGCCTGAGACCATTTTAATCACGTCTTCGCGGAGCGTGTTCGCCATCGATGCAAGAAACTTGATCTTGTCCTCGTGCAGGTCGCGGCGGGCGATGAGCTGCTTTGTTTCGCGATCGGTTGAGATTTTAGTGGTCATAACTTTGCCCAACAACCCTTATGTCATCCCGGAAAATTGCGGAGCAATTTATCCGGGACCCATACCATATAAATAATTTTTAAAAGTATGGATCCCGGACAAATCGCGCGGCGATTTT
>DATLTV010000070.1:0-7214 GCA_035533375.1 Minisyncoccota bacterium | reverse complement strand
CCCAGGGAACGCAGCAGACCGGCTATGCGACCGTGATCATCGCGTCGCGCGGGCAGGTCTTGGGTATTCAAAGTGTGCCGACCGGCCCCGAGAATCCCGTGCCGTGGATCCTTTTCTTCGGATTTGTCGGCTCGATCATTTTCCACTTCGCTTTCGTTGAGAAGAAATTGAAGATCCTGAATCCGTCAGTGCCGTTCGCGAGGCTCGCGACGGCGGGCGGGAGCGCAATCGCGGGCGTGAGGGGAGAGTATCGGCCGGATCGCGTTGCGAAAGAACTTGAGGCGAAGCTTGCGGCGATAAGGATGGAAGAGACGTGGTGGCCGGATGATGTATAACCAAAACTTCGAAACGTACCGCTATCGCGCTATAATGAACATATGGACCGCATGGATGCTATGACAAACGCAATAAGGAATTTCTTTCTCCCGACCGAACAAAACGAAATGCTTCCGCTCGTCTTGGGGCGCGAAGCATTTTTCGTTTTACTCGCAATCGCCGCGGCGCTCATCGTCACGCCCGCCTATCTGCGCGTGAAAAATATCGCCGATCTCGCGAATCCCACGCTTGCAAACTTCGATGCGGCGACCGTGATCGATCTTGCGAATCAATCGCGTGCGGCGAACGGCATGCCGCTCCTCGCGCCGAACAGCGAGCTCGATCTTGCGGCGGAGGAAAAAGTGCAGGATATGTTCGCGAACCAGTACTTCGCGCATTTTTCCCCGACGGGCGTTTCGCCGTGGAATTTTTTCGCAAGGGCGGGCTATTCGTATATCGCCGCCGGTGAGAATCTCGCTATCGATTTTCCCGATGCACAGGATACCGAAGATGCTTTTATGAATTCGCCCACGCATCGTGATAACATCCTGAGCCCGCTTTATACCCAGATGGGCGCGGCGGTGGAGTCAGGCACTTTCGAGGGACGTTCGACGATCATCGTCGCACAATATTTCGGAGCGCCGAAAGTTGCCATAGCTCCCATTGCGGCAACGGCGCCGAAAGCAACTGCCGTCACGGCTGTCGCCCCCGCGCCGACCACCGTTTCCGTAAAGACCGCTTCCGTTCCGCAGGCGGTTGCGTCTTCCGCGCTCGTGGTAATAGCGCAAAAATCGACTTCATCGCCCGCGCTCCTTGGCACCGAAACCCAATCGGGTCCGTCCGCGCCGCCATCGATTCCTGCAGTTCCGGAATCAGCCCCAGCTGTGTCGTCTGCCGCTTCGGCGCCCGTACCGGCGCCATCCACGGCATCATGGCTGAGGAGCGTCGTCGTTACGCCGCAAAACGGAATAAAACTGGTATCGATTGCGGCATTTTTCCTGATCCTTCTCGCGCTTTCGTTCGTCGTCATGCGGAGCGCCGCCGTGCCGAACGTCGTTTTGCGCAGTATCCTCCTCCTGCTTTTCTTCGGGTACGTCATCGCATTCGGTGCGGGAGCGATCTCCACCGCGAAAATTGATCCCGGTTCGGCGGCAATCGTAATAACCTATCAGCAATAGAGAAATGTAGATAACATTTGAGAAAAATAAAGAAAATTTGGAAAACGTAATATTTTTTTCTCCATTTTTATCTACTTTTCTCAATAGTTATCTAAAATGTCTGCCAACCGCAAATTCAGCATATTTCTCATCGCCTTCTTCGGGTGTTCTCTTTTGGCGTATTTCGTGATGAACGGGGGAGCGTACTGGGCGATCCTGCGGTATGATGTTCTGCTCCATTCGCCGTTTGCGCCGGCAGATCTTACGACAAACACCCCGATCCTCGACGTGAAAACGTCAACCGAGATACGCCTCGCGACCGCATCGTCCACGAAGAGCGTTTTTGGCGGCGGTTACGAGCTTATCATACCCGAGATCGAAATCACGACGCCGATCGTGGCGCCGCAGGACAATACGACGGGCGGCATTCTCGCGAGCCTCGAAGACGGCGTGGGAATTTATCCCGGCTCGTCGGACGTGGGCACTACCGGACGCCTTATCCTTCTTGGCCACAGTTCGCGCGCGAGCTGGTACCGCGGACAATATGCGTATGTGTTCGCCCTGCTCTCGAAGCTGAAGCCGTTGGACACTTTTTATATCGCGGGCGGTGGAAAAAAGTTTACCTACCAGGCGTTCTCGGTACAGACGCTCTCGCCGACCGATACGAACGCGGTGCTCGCGACGACGCCATCGGATTCCGAGGTGACCCTGATCACGTGCTATCCCGTCGGCTCCGCTTCGAACCGCACGGTCGTGCAGGCGAAGCTCATGAGCGTGGCGAATATTTAAGGGGAGCTGTTAGCTGTTAGGTGTTAGAATTGATAAAATATTATCGCTAACAGCTATAAGCTAAAACCTAAAAGCTATGTATATTATCGGTCTCGATGAAGTAGGCCGCGGAGCGCTCGCCGGCCCCGTGACCGTCGCGGCGGTATGCATTCCGGTTCGCCTGCACTTACCCGTCGTCCCCGCGAAGGCGGGGATCCATGCTTCCGAACGTCTGAAATTGAAGGATTCGAAAAAACTCTCCCCTAAGCAGCGCGAAGCGTGGTTTTTGTATTTCAAAAACCATCCGCGGATCGAATACGCCGTGGCGCGCGTTTATCCGCGCGTAATCGAGCGTATGAATATTTCCGCGGCGGCGAACCGGGCGGCGCAGCAAGCGTACAAAAAGCTAATTACCAATTGCAAATTATCGGTTGCGAATAGCAAGGTTTTCCTGGATGGCGGCCTGTACCTCGCAAATCGTAATTGGCAAATGACAAATGTTTGTAGTGCAAGAACCGTTGTGAAGGGTGACGAGAAAATTCCGGCCGTCGCCATGGCCTCGATTGTCGCGAAGGTCACCCGCGACCGCGCCATGGTTCGGCTTGCGAAAAAGTATGCGCAGTACGGCTTCGACATCCACAAAGGATATGGCACGAAAATGCATAGTGTCGCGATCCGGAAATATGGACCGTGCAAAATGCATCGGTTGACCTTTTTAAGCTGACCCGCTATACTTGAGGTATTATTTTGACTGGCTTACGAGCTTACGAGCTCAAGAACTTATAAGTTAACCTATGGGAGGCGTACCAACAAAACATCATTCGAAAGGCAAAGTCGGCCGCAGGCGGTCGCATTTGGCGCTCAAAAAACAGCGTCTTTTCGTGTGCAAGCAATGCGGCGGACCGAAGGAAGCGCATCGGGTGTGTCGGCAGTGCGGCGCGAAGTAGAAAAAAAACGATCTCACGAGAAGCTTGAAAATTAAAAAAATATTTATGAGCCTTGAAGAGCTGGAGGAACAAAGCGCAGAGGAAAAACGTTGGGAGGTGATTGATGGCGAGGACAACGTCGTGAAAAAAGGATTTGAAAGCGAGGAGGCGGCGGAAATATGGACGACCACCGCCGAAGGGAAACAAGCGGCCGAAAAAAGCGGCGGCTTACTCACCGTCCAGGAATCGTCGGCTGACGGCGACGGCAACGAGGAAGAAGAATAATCGATTAAGCGCCCCCGATCTTTACCATACGTTATGGCTACACGACACCTCATTCGCACCGTTATCCTCCAAACCTTGTACGAATGGGATTTTTATAAGGGCAAGCGCGATATTGTCGCGATCCTCGACCGCGATCTCGCCGAGTTCGCGCCGGGCATCGACGAACCCGAATTCGCTTGGAAGATATTGAAGGGGATTATGGATCACCTGAAGGAGATCGACAACGTAATCACGAAAGCGGCGCCCGAGTGGCCGCTCGATAAGATCGCGATCATCGACCGCAATATCCTGCGCATCGGCCTCTACGAGCTGCTCTACGCCGACCAAAACGAAGTGCCGTCGAAGGTCGCGATCAACGAAGCGATCGAAGTCGCGAAAAATTACGGCGGTCCGAATGCGGCGCGATTCGTGAACGGCGTTCTCGGCACGATCTACCGCGAGCTTGATGCGGCGAAAAGCGGGGAAACGGCAAAAAGCTGATTGGCATGAACGAAAAGTTATCGCATAAGTGGTCCGATGAGGTGCCCGGCCCGCTCGAGCGGGCCGGGCAGCCTGGCGTCGAAGCGCGTGTGCTCGGAGCGAAAGAAACGCCGCGGAACTGCCATTACGGCAATGGCAAGGAACATGATGCGACATGGGAAATAAACGGAGTACCGTTTTGCCGCGAACACAGCCTGCTTATCCTTGAGCATCACGCCAAATTAAAAATGGGGGAGGAAAAACCAGAACAATGGAACTGAAAAAAATCGCGACAGCGATCGGCGTAACATTCAAAGACGAAGATCTGATCACCGAGGCCCTGACGCACCGGTCGTATTTGAACGAGTATCCGAAATGGCGCCTGCCGCACAACGAGCGGCTGGAATATCTTGGCGACGCGGTGTTGGAGCTCATCGTCACGGAAGAGCTTTTCAAAAAATTCCCCGGTTTTCCCGAAGGACAGATGACCGTGCTCCGCGCGGCGCTCGTGAACTACCAGAATCTCGCAAAAGTGGCGGAAGAGATCGGGCTCAGGGACTTCATTCTCATGTCGCGCGGCGAGAAGAAAGATACGGGCAAGGCGCGGGAAGTGATTCTCGCGAACGCGATGGAGGCCGTGATCGGTGCGATGTATCTCGACCGCGGGATTGAAGCCGCACACGGGTTCGTGAAGAAATTCATCTGGATACACCTGGACGAAATCATGAAAACGAAAAGCTATAAGGATGCGAAAAGCGAACTGCAGGAGGTCGTCCAGGAAAAGCTGAAGGTCACGCCGACCTATAAGGTGCTCGAAGAATCAGGTCCCGCGCACAAACGCATTTTTAAGATAGGCGTTTACTTCGGCGACAAACTCGTGGCCGACGGCTCCGGCGCTTCGAAACAGGAAGGGGAATTGGAAGCTGCAAAGAAAGCGCTTAAAAAAGCTCGTTAGCTCGTTGGCTCTTTGGCTCGTTAGCCACTCAATATCCTTCGCCCCAGCTCCGTGTCGCGGCACGGGGTAAACTCCAGCCGGGATCCAGGTTTTAATTGTCGAAAACATCGTTTATAATAGGAAGCATGGTTCCTCCATTTTCGCGGAGGACGACAGGTCGAGCGGCTTACGAGCTTACGAGCCAAAGAGCTATCGAGCCAAAGAGCTAATTCACATGGCCCATTTTCTTAAACGTCTCGAACTTAACGGCTTCAAGTCTTTCGCCGGAAAGACGGTGTTGGAATTCCCGGCGGGGATCACGGCCATCGTCGGGCCGAACGGCTCGGGCAAATCGAACGTGGTGGATGCGATCCGCTGGCTTTTGGGCGAGCGCGACGCGAAGAGTTTGCGTGGCGCACGCATCGACGATCTTATTTTCGCGGGCACGGCGAAGCGGCCGCGCATGGGACAGGCGTCGGCCTCGCTCCACTTCGACAACAAGAACAATTTTTTTCCGGTGGATTTTGCGGAGGTGTCCGTGGTGCGCCAGATCTCGCGCGACGGCAACAGCAAGTATTTTTTGAACCAAGCGGAAATATTACTTCGCGATCTCGTGGATTTTCTCGCGAAAGCGCGGCTCGGCTCGCGGGGCATGATCGTCGTGACGCAGGGAAACAGCGACATGTTCATCCGCGCGACGCCGCGCGAACGCCGCGAGATGATCGAGGAAATCCTCGGGCTGCGCGAATATCAATTGAAGAAAGCGGACGCCGAACGGCGGCTCAAGCACAGCCAGATCAATCTGGACAAGACCGCGGCGCTTATCGAGGAGATCCTGCCGCATTTGCGGTCCCTGAAACGACAGACAGCGCGCTGGGAAAAGCGCGGCGAATTCGAGGATGAACTGCTCGCTCTCGAAAAACGCTTCTTCGGCAGCCAGTTCCGGGATATCGCGGAAAAGCTCGCGGTGATCCAGAAAAAAATAGAAGCGGGAAAAGGCGAGCGGACGGCGCTTGAACGCGACAAGAAAGCGGCGGAGGAGGCGCAGGCGAAAGTCGAATCGAGCCAGCCCGAGGGCCGCAAAGATATCCAGAAAATAAAGGACGAGACGTACGCGCTTCTCGAAAAGCGGAGCGAGCTTACGAAAGAGCTCGGCCGCATCGAGGCGCAGATCGAGATGAGCGCGGAGGCCGCCTCGCCCGAAGCCGCGGCGACCGTGGAGAAACTTCTTCATTTTGTGAAGGAGATCAAAGAAATGCTTGCGGAAGGCTTGCATGGCGAAGCGGTGGAACTCGAAGACGCCGTGCGCCGCGTGATCGAAGAGATCGACGCCATGGTTGACGACGACCGCCATGTTTCCGCGGAGACTGTCCGCACGGCGACCGCGGGATCCGCGAGCCCCGCGATCAAAGCGCAGTTCGAGAAAGTGAATCGCGACCTGCGGGCGCTCGAGAAACAGCTGAACGACCTGAAAGAAAAAGAAAGTACACTCGAAAAGAACCAGGAAGCGTTCTATCACGCCTTCAAAGCGGCGGTTGCCGCGGTCGAGGCGGCGAAAGACCGGATCGAGCAATGGGAATTACGGAACCGGGAGGGTATGTACGAAAAGGAACGGCTTGCTTTGCGCGAAGAGGAACTTGTGCGGCAGGCGGGCCAGGCCGGAAGGGATCCGCGCGATCTGAGGAACGCACAGGCCGACGCCCTCGGCGCCGAGGAACTTGCGGCCGCGGAGAAGAGGATCTTTCGGTTGCGCGGGGATCTCGCGTCGCTCGGAGAGATCGACGAAGCGCTCGTGAAGGAAGCGCGGGAAACCGAATCGCGTTACGAGTTTCTTTCGCGGGAATCGGAAGATCTTACGAAAGCCGTGGCCGATCTGCGGATGCTTATCAAGGACGTGACGGAGAAGATAAAAAATGAGTTCGACGGCGCGCTCACGCAGATCAACGACGAGTTCGGAAAGTTCTTCGAGGTGATGTTCGGCGGCGGGCACGCGAAGCTGAGGGTCGAGAAGCCGGAGGCGAAGATAAAGGAGCCGGGCGAAGACGGACTCACCGAACCGGAAACGGAAGCGGAGGACGAAGATGAGGAGGAAGAGGCGATCGAACAGGCGGCCGGGGTCGAGATCGAAGTACGCCTGCCCCGAAAAAAGATCAATTCGCTCGAAATGCTTTCGGGCGGCGAGCGAAGTCTTGTAGGGATCGCCGCGCTTTTCGCCATGGTGTCCGTGAGCCCGCCGCCGTTCCTCGTACTCGACGAGATTGACGCCCCGCTCGACGAACGGAACGCCCGGAGGTTCGGCGAGATGCTCAAGGAATTTTCAAAAAAGACCCAATTTATAGTGGTGACGCACAACCGCGCCACGATGGAGGC
>DATLTV010000069.1:0-21073 GCA_035533375.1 Minisyncoccota bacterium | reverse complement strand
CTGACTTCGAGCTCTTATAATCTAATCTATATATTGAATTTATAGAGGCGAGGGCCGAGTCTAACTCGGCTCTCGTCATCCTCGGCATAGCCGATTCTGACTCGGAGCGGGTAACGGGAGTCGAACCCGTATCTGTACCTTGGCAAGGTACCATAATAGCCGCTATACGATACCCGCTTTCACTGGAGCTTTAGCGGGCAATCCCGCTTCGGCTACGATCGAAACATATTCCACAGTGTAATATACCAGAGGTGAATGCTCAAGGCCAGGGCGCGATTCTCTGGCAATTTTCACTCCGATGCGCTATATTATTCAGGATAAACGCAACGCGCCCATCGTTCAACGGATAGGACACGGGATTGCGGATCCCGTAATTGAGGTTCGATTCCTCATGGGCGCACGGACTTCGGTTTCGCGTTTTGCGGGGACAGCGTCGCCCGTGCTCGGGCGCGCCTCACGCTCGGCGCTCTTCACGCCTGCGCGACGCCCCGCAAAAACGCGAACCCCCCCGTTTGGTTCTTATGGAGTTTCGCTTTCGGCGAAACGGCTATCATCGCCGGTTCCGTTCGATAAAATAAAGATTATTTTTTGATCACTGCCGCGGATCCGGAGTTTTTCGCAGAAACGATAAAAAAGAAATCGTTTGATTTTTTGATCCGGCGATAGGATCGGACGATATTCGAACGGCGTTGACAGGACTTGAAATAGCCATATACTGGACTGAGATTTATCGAGGAGGAATCCGGATGATCGGCAGAAAGCTGTTTGCTTTCTTCGTTCTCGTCGTCGTTGTTTTATCGATCCATCGCATCGCCGCAAATCATGTTGTACCGCCCGCAGTGGACTGCTTGCGGGGAACCGTGCAAAAGGTGAATTTTATCAAGAGCGACAAGCTGACTGCCACCTTCGTGACTTTCGGCCTTGATGGCGGCAGTAAGGAGTTTCCCACGCGAATGCTCTGCGGAGACGAACGCAGACGGTTCCGGGAAGGGCGGCGCGTGCATGTTGATCTCGCGAGCGCAACCTGCGGCTGGCAGATCCTTAAACAGTATTGATTCCTCAAGCGGCCGTCGAGCGTTCGGCCGCTTTTATTTTGTGCGCGGGAGAGGACGATCTTCGGGCGTCATTAATAAAAAAAGAGACTTATTCGGCGCCGTTTATCAAATTCCGAACAAATTGAATTGATGCCCCCGGTTTCTTTCTGAAATAGATAAGCAAGATAAATGCCCGGCTCGCCGGGCATTGAGGTCCATGGTCGCGCGATGCACCGCAAAAATGCGAACCCCTCGCTTGATTCTCGCGATTATTCCGCGCCGTGACCACGTTGCGCCAACTTAAGGTAAAATATAAAGTAATGAAAAAAGAAGAGATAATTTCCAAGCTTAAAAAGCTGAATTTTCCGGAGAATTCCTATATTGTTTTTGGAAGCTGTCCGCTGGCTGTCGCCGGCATAAGGGATGCTCAAGACATAGACCTGTTTGTTTCAAAAGAAATGGCTTTGCAGTTACGCGATTCGGGTTGGCGGGAGATTGCAAAAAGCCCCGATAATAAATCGCTCACTCATGATGTTTTTGAGGCGTACGATAACTGGAATTTCAGCTCATATACGCCAACCCTCGGACAGTTGCTTGCAACCGCCACGATTATAGACGGCGTTCCGTTTGTTTCGCTGGAAGAAGTGAAAAATTGGAAAACCGTCTCCGGGCGTCCCAAGGATCTTGCCGATATCGCGCTCATCGATAAATATCTGGAACCCATCTAAAAAATACCGCGTAGCCGCATTTCGGGGTGTGGATATCGCCTGTTTGATGCTGCCGCGCGATGGTTGTATAGTTATCTATATATAGAGAGGGACGATACGTTTATGGCGAGTGTCACTGTTAAAAAATGTTTCTACGCGGCTTCGTTCTGTTCAATCGCTGCAGCGGGATTGGTTTTTGGTTTGATCGCGACTCCCGTTCTCGCGCAGACCTTGCCCGCGCAGCCCGCGCCGCACATTGCGGGCATTTCCCCGGCTTCGGGGCCCGTCGGCACGCAGGTAACGATGACCGGAACCGATTTTTCCGAGGCCGACATGGTGAATTTCGGCCCGGGCCTGGTCGTTTCGGGCATCACCGCTTCGGCGGACGGCACGCAGATCACCTTCACCGTTCCTTCAATTCTCTTTCCCTGGTGCACTATTTTCAGCCCGCCGTGTTCCGCGGCCGATGTGTTTGTCGCTCCCGCGACGTATTCAATAAACGTGGTGAATGCCGCCGACGCGAGTTCGACTTCCAATGTAGTGAGCTTCACCCTTACGCCGAGCGCGGTTATTACGAGCATCGATCAAGTTCAGGGCCAGATAGGCACGCTTGTCACGATCAACGGCACCGGATTTTCCACGCGCGTGAACGCCATTAATTTCGATACCGCTTCGAAGCAGGGGGTTATTCTGCAGATGGGAAACAGCTCGTCCGTGATTCAGTTCGTAATCCCGAATTTTCTGTATCCCCGCTGCGCGTTCGTGTATCCCAACTGCCCGGTCGTTCCATACGCGCCTTCAGCCGGCACTTACTCGATAAGCGTCGCGCCCGATTTTAATTTCAACCAGATTTCGAACGGCATTCCGTTCGCGCTGCAGAGCGGTTCGATCGCTCCGGTAGCCCCGGTCATCACGAGTATCACGCCCACCTCAGGCACGATCGGTACGCAGATCACGGTGAAAGGATACGGCTTCTCGCCGAATCTGAACGTTATCGATTTCGGCACCGGCTTCGTTCTCGGAAGCCTTTCCGGGAGCGATCTGGTATTCAATATTCCAAGTTACGGCCTGACGCCGAAGTGCGCATTTTTCAGCACTCCTCCGTGCAATCAGCCGAATGTTCCACTCCCGACCGGAACTTATTATATAGACGTAGCGACCGATGCGACCACTCATTCGAACGCCTTGCCGCTTACGGTGAATCCGATACCGCTGCCGGTGAATGCGTCGGCCACGCCGGCTGCGGCAAGTTCGACGGAATTCGAGGTCAGCGCTATCGCGAATCTCAATGTGCGAAGCAGTGCGTCGCTTTCCGCCTCCATTGTGAGTACGATAGCTTCCGGAACGCTCGGGGTATTCATGGCAGGACCCGTGAGTGCGAACGGATACGATTGGTTCCAGATCCAATGGTTGAACGGCGTTTCCGGTTGGTCGGTGGGGAATTATATAGCGCCGGTCAGCAATTCCGTTTGCCCCATTAAACTCAAAGACTACGTGTACGCCACCGCCGGAGGAGACGCGCTTACGATGTACGTGCGGGGCGGACCTTCGCTCGCATCCGCCATCACCGGAGCCGAGGCCGTCCTCACGAAAGGAACGGTCGTGAGCGGGCCCGTGCTCGCCGATCTGCACTACTGGTGGGATGTCCAATTTCCCGACGGCGTTTCCGGCTGGGCGACGGAAGACGATGTCGCCGATGTGAGTTGTGTTTCGACGAAGAACATCCCTACCAACTTTACTCTGCCTACCGTGGTGCAGGCGCCCGTGATCACTTTTATTACTCCGCAATCGGGCGCCACGATCTCCGGGCAGGCGCCGATCACGGTTTCCGTTTCTTCGAGTTATCCCGTCGCAGATGTAAATTTCTATAATGACAACACGCTTATCGGCACCGTGAAGTCCGCTCCGTACACGATGACGCTCGATGCCACGAAAGTATGGAACGGCTCGCATACGCTCAAGGCGCACGTGGATACGACGGAAGGAGTCTCCGCAGAAAACTCTGTTTCGGTGAACGTGACCGGCGGCTTATTTGCTCCGATCGTGACCTTCGTCACTCCGCAATCGGGCGCCACGGTTTCCGGGCAGGTGTCCGTGGGCGTTGCCGTTTCTTCGAGTATGCCGATCACAAGCGTCGATTTTTACCGCGACAATCTGCTCATCGGTACGGATACCGCCGTTCCCTATACGGCGACGTTCAATGCAACTCAGCTGGTTGATGGTTATCACTCGCTGGTCGCGGTGGCGAATACCGCGCAGACGGGGATCAACGGGAGCCAGTCGGAGTGGATACAGACGACGGGAGGGATCCAATCGCCATCGGTTACCGCGCCTACCATCGCCGTTTCTTTTGTCGCGCCGCAGGTCGGCGTAACAGTCTCGGGCGTCGTGCCGATCACGGTTTCCGTTTCTTCGAGCGTTCCGATCGCGGGAGGAGTAGTATTCTCCGTTGCCGGAAAATATTTGGGGACGGTAAGCGCCGCGCCGTATACGATTTCGTGGGACTCTTCCCAGGCGCTGAACGGCTGGACGAATCTCGTCGCGGTGGCGAATGACGGGAATGGTAATGCCGGAAGCGCATCAATGGAGGTCAATGTGACCGGCGGATTATCGTATCCGACCGTGACCTTCGTCACTCCGCAATCGGGCGCCACAGTTTCCGGGCAGGTGCCCGTCACGGTTTCCGTTTCCGCGGTGAAGCCCGCAATGACCAAGATCGATCTGTATGACGGTTCCACTCTTATCGGATCGGGAACGGCCTCTCCTTTCACGGCGTCATGGAATGCGGCGCAAGCGTACAACGGACCTCACACGCTCGTTGCGAATGTACAGACCGCGGTGGTCGGCATAACCGGAAGCGCGTTGGATACCGTGAATGTGACCGGAGGCATTCCGCCGCCGGCGATCTCGGTTTCCATAACGGCGCCGCAGGATGGGGCAACGGTTTTCGGAAAGGTGCCGATTGCCGCAACAATTTCCTCGACCATTCCGATTTCAAAAGTCGATTTCTACGAAAATGGCCAGCTTGTCGGCACGGCGACGTCCACTCCATATGCTGCAGCGTGGGATGTGACACAGGCGACGCCGGGCACGTATACGATCACCGCGATGGCGTGGGCATCGTCCGGCCTTACAGCGGGCCAATCCATTTCGGTGAATGTGATAGCCACTCCGCTTTTCTCCGCCGGAGAGAAGGTGGCGGTGCAGACGGACAGCAATATCGGACTCAATGTGCGGTCCGGCCCATCCACGAATTACTCGATCGTCGGTACGGAGCCGAACGGATCGCTTGGAAAAGTGGTAAACACCATCCCCGTGGTTGCGAACGGATATAATTGGTGGCAGGTTGCCTACAGCGACGGCGTGAACGGCTGGTCGGTGGAAACGTATTTGGTGGCGGCGCCCTAGATTTTCCGGTTCTCTCGGATCTTAAAAATACCGCGATGTCGCGGTATTTTTAAGATAAATTCCGGTTTCTAAAATCGTATCAGCTCCTCAAGTGTATCGAGCATCGAATGTTCGTGCGGCACCTGCGGCAGGATCGGTTTCATCACTTTTTGTACGTCGGGAATTTTCGCTTTCGGAATTTTGAGCTTGATCGGCGGTTTCAGACGGCGGCGGAACTGGAAAAAAAGGCTCGGCCACTCGGTATCGCCGAACTCGTCGACGCTCCACGATTCCATGTCCGTGTACGCGTATGACTTATAGCCGTGGATCGTGAGGCCATGTTCGTTCAGGGCGAACTCCATCGTTTCCGGCTTGCGGTTCGCGTAGACGAGGAGCAGTGACTCGGCGATGACGATGAAAAATCCGAAGAGAAAATTCCGTTCCCAGACGGCGGCACCGATGACGAGCGCGGCGACGACGATCGATATCCAATACCAGGCCGCGCCTTTCTCGCGGTACTCGTATTCGGGGGCCTGCCAGCTGAATTCGAAGGGAGCCATAGTGGTATTGTAGCATAGAAGCGGATTAGTGCGGATTATTAAATATAGAAGCGGATGGGCGCGGATAGGGATGCCAAAAAGAGACTAATGTCGATTTTCGATGGCGAGAGTATGAGGGGGCTGGTTTTGGCTTCGCGCTTTGTCATAAATGCGGCGTTTTATTTCCAGTTTTCGGTTGCCGAAGTCGATCAAAAATCCAAGCCGATAATTCGAACCATGCAAGTATCGCCAAAATTGCCGGTCATCCTCCTTCGTTAAGAAACTTTTGGCTTTCAGCTCGATAAGGATAAGATCGTTCACGATAATATCGGGGACATAGACCCCCTATCTTTTCGTCGTCATGGAAGATGGTTATTCTTTTTTCGGTTTCCACGGACAACTCGCGATTTCGCAATTCGATTACAAAAGCATCATTGATGACGGATTCCTTGAACGCGCCGCCGAATTTATTGTATGTGTCGAAACACGCTCCTCCGATATGGTAGCTGACTTTTTCATACAAAAGCCCCTTTCCATTTTCTATTGCCATGGCTTGATCCGCGTTCATCCGCTTCTATGCCTTGGCCGCGGCCAAGGCGATGATTTTTTTCGCTCCGGCAGATTTGAGCGCCGACGCCGCTTCGAGGAACGTGGTGCCGGAAGTCGTGACGTCGTCTATGAGGATGATATTCCTGTCCGCGACGCGGGCGGCATCCGGAACGGCAAAGCAATTTTTCACGTTCTCGCACCGTTCGGCAAGCGTTTTCGTTTCGCTTTGCGGTTTCGCATGTTTTGTCCGCACGAGCGCGGCCGGGTCGAATGGCATCCGGAAGCGGCCGGCGAATATGCCGCCGATGAGCTCCGCCTGATTGAAGCCGCGTTCGCGCCGCCTGCGGACGGAAAGTGGAACGGGAACGGCGAGCGCATCGGCCGGCAGGGGGATTGTGGCCGCGTAGCAGATAAGGAATTCCGCGAGCGGGACTGCGGCGTTTTGCATAGACCGGAACTTGAGCGCATGAATGAGGCTCCTGATCGCCGGGGCGTCATAGTCGGCTGCCGCCCCCAATATATAGGGGAAGCTTTTATGGCAGATCTTCAGTCCTTCGGGAAGCCTGGCCCGACAGCTGCCGCAGAAAAGCGAGTGATGGATTCGGATGCTTTTCGCGCAGCGGGTACAAAGAGCGCGCCCATCCGCATAAGCTCCGCATTGCACGCAGCGCGGAGGGAAAAGGAGGTCGAGGATCCGGTTCGGCATTCGTTTTATATACCATGCGAATATCAAATAAATATAAAGCCGAAGATTATCGGTATACATGCTATAATCAATCCATATGGCCGGCATTCTTAATTTCTTCAAACAAAGCATCACGCCTTCCTATCTCGGCGTCGATATCGGCACAACGTCAATCAAGGTGGTGGAGATGAAGTCGGGCCAGCAGCGCGCGGCAAGCGTTGTGAATTACGGCATTCTCGAATCGAGCGGTTATCTTGCGCGCGCGAATCAGGTGCTTCAGACGAGCGCGCTCAAGCTTTTCGAAAAGGAAGTGGTGGAATTATTAAAGACCGTGTTGCGCGAAATGAAGCCGCAGGCGACGGAGGTCATCGCTTCCATTCCCGCATTCTCCGCGTTTCTCACCGTGCTCGATTTCCCGATGATGAGCGCTCCGGATCTCGAAAGAGCGATGGCATACCAGGCGAAACAATACGTGCCGCTCCCGATCTCGGAGATAGCGCTCGAGTGGTTCAAAGTCGGCGAGACCAAGGACGAAAAAGGATTCGTGCATCAGCAGATACTTCTCGTTTCTCTTCCGCGCGAGCAGGTAGCGAAATATCGGAAGATATTCGAGCTTGCGGGACTGCGCCTCGCGGCGCTCGAGATCGAGCCTCTGGCCATCGCGCGCATCTACGGCGGCGCGGACCCAACCCCGACGATCGTGGTTGACATCGGCAGCCGCTCGACGAACATCGCATTCATCGAAAAAGGCGCGCTCAAGTTCAACGCGCAGAGCGATTTCGCGGGCGCTTCGCTTACGCAGGCCTTATCCACGAGCCTCGGCATCAATCCGCTGCGCGCCGAAGAGCTCAAAAAGGAGCGGGGGATCGTGGGCACCGGCCCCAATTACGAGTTATCCACAATAATGTTCCCGTTCGTTGATGCTATAATTAATGAGGTGAAAAAGGCGGAGTATAAATACGCGAGCCAGTTCCCCGAGGCGCCGCGGCTCGAGCGGGTCATTCTCGCCGGAGGAACCGCGAACCTTCTCGGCATCGAAAAATATTTCGAGCGGGAGATGGGCAGGCCCGTCGTGAAAGGGACTCCGTTCGCCGGATTCGAATACCCGCCGGTCATGGAGCCGCTGGTTCCCGAATTGAATCCGGTAATGAGCGTCGCGCTCGGGCTCGGACTCAGGGAATTCATATAAAAGCCCTTAAGCTCCAGGCTCGTAAGCTGTGCGATTATATTGTAAAATTTATAAATAAACGATGCATTACCAAGTTTTAATTAAGCTTACGAGCTTACGAGCTTACGAGCTTACGAGCTAACTATGCCTCTTCCTCAAAAAGTCATCGAGCAGCTCGGCCGCGAACCCGTAAAAACGCCGGGGTGGTCGGGACAGCTTCTTATGTTCTCAAGCACGGTGCTCTTCATCGCGCTCATTGTTTATTTCGGCCTCGCATACGGCTACGAGCCTTATCTGAATTCGCAAACACAGAACATACAGAAGCAGTTGCAGTCGTTCAGCGACAAGGTTCCGGTTGCAGAGCAGACGGCACTCGTCAATTTTTATTCCCAGATCGCCAATCTGCAGACCATCCTGAAGACGCACGTTTCCGGTTCGCCCCTGTTCGATTGGCTGGAAAAAAACACCGAAACGAACGTCTATCTCACAAAGCTGAACGCGAATGTGACGTCACGGCAGATCGCGATCGGAGGCGTCGCGAAGACCCTGGACGATATCAATCAACAACTTGTCGACCTGGGGAGCCAGACGGATGCGGTGCAATCGTTCGTGGTGAACGACATTACGGATGCGAATGGCAAGTGGCAATTCGACGTGACGCTTACCCTTACGCGGAGTTTTTTCCTCGCTATCAATAATCCCGCTCAATAACTCCGCGCGCATACCATGAAACAATCCACCAAACGATTTGCAAGCCTCTTGATCGGACTCCTGTTCCTTTTCGCCGCGCTCATCGTTTATTTCGAGCTTATCGCGCCCGCGTATCAGAATGCCCAGTCCGCGAAGGCGCAGTATCTTTCGCAGCAGTCGTTCCTTACAAGCGAAGAAGCAACAATAAAAAAAGTGCAGGATCTGATCGCGAATTACCAGAGTCAGAGCCAGGTGCAGGACGCCGTTTCTTCCGCGTTGCCGCTTTCACCGGACATCCCGGGGGCGATTACGCAGATCACCGGCGTTGCCAGACAAAGCGCCCTCGCGGTACAGACGATCTCGGTGCAGGCGCAAGGCATCCAGAATGTTCAGTCCGTGGCAGCCGCTCCCGCTCCCGGTTCCACCGTGAATACCGCCGCCGCGAATTTCGCGGGTTCCCTCGAAAAGCCCATTGGCACGATACTGCTTTCCGTCAAAATGAGCGGCCAATACGAGAATATAAAACAGTTCATATCGCTCCTGGCCACGAACATCCGGCTGTTCGACCCGGAGTCGGTTGATATCGAACCGATAGCCGCCGCGCAGGGCGTCGGCAGTTCAACGGTAATCCAGCAGAACTACAATTTTACGGTCAACGTGGCCACCTATTATCAAGGGTCGTAAATAAATTTTCAATTTACACATTATCAATTTACAACATAATAATTTCCAAACAAGTTTTTGAAAATTATCCGCCGAAGGCGGATCCGCCCCGGGCGGAAAAATTGTAAATTGAAAATTAACAAATATATGGCAATCGTTATTGAAGAAGATAAGAGCGGAGGAAGTCTGTTGCGGATGGTCGTCTGGGTCGTGATCCTCGCGATCATCATCGCGGCCGTCTATTATGTTTTCTTCGCGCAGCCTCAGCTTATTGCCGTCACCATACCCCCGACATTCCAGGATATCGCACCACTTGCGAACGCGAATGTGGATCCGAACGCCGTCGTAGGAAGCGCGGCATTTACGGCGCTCAAGCAATACGTGACGCCGCTCCAGCCGGGGAATGCCGGCAGGAGCAACCCGTTCCAACCGTTATAAAAGCTCCATAGCTCGTAAGCGCCGAATCGCATGCAATAGCGATTCGTCCGCTGAGCTCTTAAGCCACTCAAGAAACATTTTGGCTTACGAGCCTAGAGCTTACGAGCCAACGAGCTTACGAGCCTAGAGCTTACGAGCCTAGAGCCAACGAGCCAATTATGTCCAACGACCAACTACTACAGGAAATCCAGAACGCGGGACTGCTCGACGCGACGGCGCTCGCGAAACTCAAGCGCGACGCCCTGCTCTCGGGACAGGCGGTTGAGGCGCTCATCTCCAACCAGCGCCTGCTCGACGACAAAAAAATAGCCGAGCTCAAAAGCGCGGCATTGAAGATCCCGTACAAAAAGCTCGATGTCGCAACTATTCCGAAGGAGCTGTTCGATATCATCCCCGAGGAGGTTGCGCGTACCTACGCCGCGGTTCCTATCGCGAAGCAGGAAAACCTGCTTGTTATCGGCATGGTGCATCCGGACGATGCGAAGGCGCAGGACGCGCTGAAGTTCATCGGCCGGCGCAATCAGCTGAATCTCGGCGTGTATCTCATTTCCTGGAGCGACTGGCAGGAAGTGCTCCGGCGCTATTCGCCGTACCGGTCGGAGGTGGAACGGGCCGTGCATTCGTTAAGTTTGAAGCAGGGAGGGGGAGAGCAGAAAAAAGTGCGGCTCGAAGAGGCGGTCACGGCGGAAGAAGCGCCAATCGTGACGATCGTCGCGCAAACATTCAGGGAAGCGGTCGCGAGCAGGGCGTCCGATATTCACATCGAGCCCCAGCAGACGTACCTCCGCATCCGATTCCGCGTTGACGGCGATCTCAAGGAAGTAGCGTCTCTGCCGCTCGAGATCGCGCAGCCCATCACCTCGCGCGTGAAGATCATCTCGAGCCTGAAGATCGACGAAAACCGCATTCCCCAGGACGGTCGTTTCCGGGCGACCATCTTCGACCGCGATATCGACTTTCGCGTGGCGACATTTCCGACTCCCTTGGGCGAGAAGGTCGCGATCCGCGTGCTTGATCCCGCTACCGGCCTCAAAAACTTCGACGCCCTCGATCTTCTTTTTAGAAATAAAGAAATCGTAGAGGCCGGCATCGAGAAGCCGTACGGCATGATCCTTGTCACCGGTCCCACGGGATCGGGAAAAACGACGACGCTCTATTCGCTTCTGCAGAAATTGAACCACGAAGACGTGAACATCCTTTCACTCGAAGACCCGGTCGAATATTTCGTTTCCGGCGTGAACCAGTCGCAGGTGCGTCCGGAGATCGGATACACTTTCGCCTCGGGCCTCCGCCAGATACTCCGGCAGGATCCGGACGTGATCATGGTGGGCGAGATCCGCGACAATGAAACGGCGGGGCTTGCCGTACAAGCGGCGCTTACGGGACACATCGTGCTCTCGACGCTTCACACGAACAATTCCGCGGGCGTCATTCCCCGCCTCATCGATATGAAAGTGGAGCCGTTCCTCATTCCCGTGTCCCTGAATCTCATGATCGCGCAGCGGCTCGTGGGGCTCTTGTGTCCCGATTGCAAGGCGCCGGAAGAAGCCCCGGAGGCGATAGCGAAAGCGATCGAAAAAGCGCTCGCCGGCCTTCCCGCCGAGGTGCAAAGCCAGTTCAAGAAGCCCTATATGATTTACCATGCGAAGGGATGCCCGAAGTGCAAAGACCGCGGCATCGTCGGCCGGAACGCGCTTTTCGAAGTGTTGCAGATGTCGCCGGCGCTTGAGGAGATCGTCGCGAACAGCCCCACGGCCCAGAAGATTCTGAAGGAAGCGAAAAACCAGGGGATGATCAGCCTGCGGCAGGACGGCGTGATGAAAGCGCTCCAGGGCAAGGTGTCGATGGAAGAAGTGCTGCGGGAGACGGAGGATTTGTAGAGCTCGTTAGCTCGTTAGCGCTCGAAATGACAGCGATGTATTTCGAGCGTTTAGCTCTTTAGTCGTGCGAGCAATTATGTTAAAGTAAATGAATAACTAACGAGCCTAGAGCTTACGAGCCTAGAGCTTACGAGCCTAGAGCTTACGAGCTATAACTATGGATTCCTACGAAAAACTCAAAGACCTGCTCACAACGACCGCGAAACAGAGCGCTTCTGATTTGCACATCGCCGTGGGAAGACGGCCGACCCTGCGCATCGACGGCGTGCTCGTGCCGCTTCAGAAGGATCCGATTATGACGCCCGAGGTCACCGAGGAGCTGATCTACGGGCTGTTGTCGCCCGAGCAGAAAGAAAAACTTATCCGTGAGCGGCAACTCGACTTCGCCTACAGCTTCGAGGACAAGGCGCGTTTCCGCGTGAACGCGTATTTCCAGCGCGGCTATCTCGCGGCGGCATTGCGCCTCATCCCTTCGCGCATCAAAACGGTCGAAGAACTGAACCTGCCGCCGATTCTCCATGACTTCGCGCGGCTCTCGCAAGGGTTCGTGCTTATCGTAGGCCCCGCCGGCCACGGCAAATCGTCGACCTTGGCCGCCGTGCTCGACGAGATCAACCATTCGCGCTCGGATCACATCATCACGATCGAGGATCCGATCGAATATCTTTTCACTCAAGACCGCTGTATCGTTTCCCAGCGCGAAGTGGGTGCGGATACGCCGACGTTCCACGCGGGCTTGCGCACGATCTTGAGGCAAGACCCCGATGTCGTCATGGTCGGCGAGATGCGCGACGCGACTTCCATCGCGACCGCGATGACGGCCGCGGAAACGGGCCACCTCGTGTTCTCGACTTTACACACGAATTCCGCTTCGCAGACGATCGACCGCGTCATCGATTCTTTTCCGGCGGCACAGCAGGGCCAGGTGACCTCGCAGCTTGCGGCGACTTTGGTCGCAATCGTCTCCGAACGGCTTCTGCCGCGCGCGTCGGGCGGCAGGGTTCCGGCCATGGAGATCATGATCGTGAATCCCGCGATCAGAAACCTCATTCGCGAGCGGAAGATCTACCAGATCGACCTCGTGATCGAAACATCGCTCCAGGAAGGGATGGTGACGCTCAATCGTTCGCTCGTGAACCTCGTGAAGAACAAGGAGATTTCCCTCGATAATGCCGAGCTCTATTCGTTGAATCCGTCGGAGTTGAGGATATTATTGGAAAGAACATAGAAAATGGATAAATATAGATAAAAATTGATAAACGTAGAAAAAAATTATAAGTGAAACTTTTCTCTATTTTTCTCAACTTTTATCTACTTTTCTCCCTATTTTCTTTTTCATGAAATTCAAATATAAAGCAAAAACCAAGGGCGGGGAGATGCAAATGGGGTTCGTGGAGGCCGGCACGAAGGATTCCGCCGCGAATATCCTTGCCACGCACGAACTGTTCATTCTGAGTCTGGAATCGGCGGAATCACCCCGTTGGTATGACGCAATCGCCGGTTTTTTCACCCGCGTGAAGCGGAAAGACATGGTGATATTCACGCGGCAGCTCGCGACGCTTCTCGAAGCGCGCCTGCCGCTGAACGCGGCCCTCAAAACATTGCACGACCAGACGAAGCAGCCGCGCCTGAGGGAAGCGGTACTCCAGGTGTCCGAAGACATCGACTCCGGTCTTTCCTTCTCGCAGGCTCTCGAGCGGCAGGGGACTATTTTCCCGACGTTCTACGTCGAGATGGTCCGTGCCGCGGAAATCACGGGGAATCTGAACGAGGTTGCGGGGTTTCTTGCCGACTACACGGAAAAAGAAGCGATTCTCTCGAGCAAGGCGATGGCCGCGATGCTCTATCCGGGCGTCGTCGTAAGCCTTTTCATGGTCGTCGGCTTCATCATGATCACGTTCGTTTTCCCGCAGCTCGGGCCGGTGTTCACGCAGAACGGCGTCGCGCTTCCCTGGTACACGCAGTTACTCCTCGGGAGCGGCACGTTCCTCGGCAAATGGTGGCCTGCAGTCGTCATCATCTTCATATTCGTCATCATCATGGGCGTCAATTATTCGATGACGCCGGAAGGGACCGCCCTGCTCGACGAGGTGAAAATCAGGGTGCCGATCGTTAAAAAGGTATTCGTGCCGGTCATCATGACCCGCTTCTCGAACTCCGCCCAGCTTTTGATCCACGGCGGCATTCCCATCGCGCAAGCGCTTGAGATCATCAGTCACATGGTAGGGAACGTGCTTTATAAAGATGTTATCCACGAGGTCGCTGAGGACGTGCGCCAGGGGAACCTCATGTCGCAGAGCATTGAAAGGCATCCCGATTTTTTCCCTTCGCTCGTGGGGCAGATGATCGCGGTTGGCGAGACCACGGGGAAGGTAGAGCAGATCTTCCAGCGCATCTCGGGTTTCTACGGCCGCGAAGCGGACGAGGTCATGAATAGCCTCGTCGACCTCATCCAGCCGATCCTCATGATCGTGATCGGCGGCATGGTCGGGCTCCTTTTCGCCTCTATCCTTGTGCCGCTCTACAGCCTGACGGCGAACATCCACTAGGGCTCAGCCGGGGCATAGCCGGGGCTTAGTGAAGCACAGCGCGCGAAATCATACGAACGGTTTCGTTCGTTCAGTTTTTAAAAAGCATTTGCTATGCCCCAGCTAAGCCCCGGCTATGCCTCGCTATGCCCCGGCTGCGGTATTCTCGGTTATACCCAGCTAAGCTACCTGCGAAATGCCGAATATGGTATAATTATTAATAAACAATCGGCTTCATTAATATTAGAAGCGGATTGGGAAAGGTCGAGAAAACGATACAAAAACAACATTATGATCAAAAATACTAAAAAAGGTTTCACTCTTATCGAAATTCTCATCGTCGTCGCGATTATCGCCATTTTGGCGTCCGTCGTGCTCATCGGCTTGGGGCCGACACAGCAGAAAGGCCGCGACGCGCGGAGACTTTCCGACTTGCGCGAACTTCAGACTGGTATCGAATTGTACTACAGCCACTGTGGCGTGTATCCGAATCCGGCCCCGACGGTTGCCGGTTGCGCTGCGGCCAGCACCGGGCCCATCGTGAGCGGCGGTTTGGCGGCGGCATTGACGGGCGGCGGTTACGCTACAAACGTTCCGGATGACCCGACGACAAGCAAGCACTATACTTATACAGTGAATGCTGCGGCAACGAGCTATACGCTTTCCGCGACGCTTGAGGACGCCGGTAATCCGGCACTCGTAGGCCAGGCGACTCCTCAGAACGGTGTTACGTGCACTGGTAGCACTTATTGCGTAAGTCTCTAAACCGTATTCTAACGCAACAAAAAACGCTCCGCTTCCAGCGGAGCGTTTTTTGTTATTTGCCTGTGTATAACGCGCACGCGCCAATTGTTATATACTATAAGCATGGTAAACAAACAAATCGCCGATTATTACAACGCACAGGTGGGTGCCGGGGCGGAGAGGGAAGAGGTGAGAAAGGCGCTCGTGGGCGCCGGATGGCCCGCAACGGACGTCGATGATTCGATAAAAAGCGCCGAACCTTCGGCACCGGCCGCCATTGCGTCGGCGTCGGCGAAAGCGCCCGCGATGATCTCCGTGAGCGATCTCATACCCGCTTCGCAGCTTGAAGCCGCTCCTTCAAAGATCGGAGCGTTGGGAGGGAGGAGAGAAAAAAGCGCCGTCGCTCCCGCCGGGGCGAATTCCTACCGCGCGCCGGGCTATTCGTCGAAATTCCGCTTGCCGGTCGTCCCCATTATTCTCGGCGTTATCGCCCTCGCCTGCGCAGGCGCCGCCGTGTATTTCTACATGCAGGTGCAAAGCGCCGCGGGGAAGATCACGGCGGCGAATGCCGCGAGCGCCGCCGCGAGCGCGAATGCGACGAATCTTACGGTAGAGCTCGCGAGTGCCGGTTCATCCACGAGCGATTTGCAAGCGCAGGTATCGTCGCTCGCCGCCGCGAACAGCGCGCTTACCCAGGAACTCTCGTTTTTCGCGGTTTCGTCCGCCGCCACTTCCAGTAGTCAAATTTCCTTCGACTTTACGGGAACCGTTGGCGGAAGCAAAACGCAATACAGCCTTATTGACGCGAACGGCGTAAAAATCCTTGTGAAAAATTCGAAAGACGCGAGCGTCGATGCGGCATTGAGCCCACTCATCGGCCAGTCCGCGCAGGTGTCCGGCACGCACGATCTCGGATCGAATAGCGTAACACTCACCGCCGTGAACGGCAACTCAGTCCAATAAATAAAACCCGCCTCGAAAGTAGGCGGGTTTTATTTATTCTTTTTATGTCGATGCGCCGCCCGCGGTCGGTTCATTCGGTGGCGGCGGCAGCGGCGCTTCAACTTCCGTGGCATCGAGAAGTCCCAGTTTTTTGAACGCCTCTTCGTAGATTGCGAGCGCGCGTTCGGCGGTGTCGCGGTTTAGCTTGAAGTCCGATTCATGGACGAGCCGGTTGCGCAGCTTGTGCGCTTCCCAGACCTGCTGGAGGTTCGGGAGCTTTGCTTCGTCGAGGCCTTTCAGCCGGTCGCCGAGATTGTTCCCGCGGATGCCCGCGTGTCGCAGGGCGTCATCGAGCACCTTGTCTGCTTCGAGGAGCGCGAGCTTGAGGTTCGCGTCGTCGCCCGCGAACAAATGTCGCTGCACTTTTTGCCAGGTCTTTTTCGAGCGTTCTTTCGGCAAGTTTTTTTTCATGACCACATCCTCGACCCGGTCGAGGCGGACCGTGAGCCATCCCGTCCTCGCGATAAAGAATACGGTCGCGATTACGAAGAATGACGAAACGAAAATGCTGATCGTTTTTAAGAGGGGAAGATACGACGAATAGACGGAGAGCGAATGCGCGCCGACCGACCGAAGGGTGGAGGTGGAAATCAGATTTTGGATCTGGGCGAGGGAGCTCATAGCAATTAGTAATTGGCAATTAAGAAATTGTAGGGATACTTGATTTTACCATTTACTGCTTACCTATTTACTCAATTCCTCGTATAACTGCCCGATCCCCAAAATGTCCGCTTCCCGCCACCATTTGCCCACGAGCTGGAAGCCGATGGGGAGCTTTGCGGAAGGATAAGCGTATTGTTCAACCGGAATCGAGATCGCCGGCAGACCCGCCATTTTCATCGGGATCGTGAACATGTCGGCGAGGTACATCGCGAGCGGGTCATTCGTTTTTTCTCCGAGCTTGAACGCGGGTGCGGGAGCGACGGGCGCGAAGATCACGTCGACTTCTTTGAATGCCGTCTCGAAGTCATTTGTGACGAGTGTCCGCACCCGCTGCGCTTTTTCGTAATAAGCGTCATAGTAGCCCGAGGAGAGTACGAAGGTACCCAAGATGATCCGTCGTTTGCTTTCCGGTCCAAACCCCACCCCTTTTTGTTTTAGATATATTTCCCCAAGATTTAGGATTTGAGATTTTTCGCCCGAGGCGGATCCACTTTCGGTGGAGAGATTTGAGATCCGCGCATATCGTATCCCGTCGAATCGCGCGAGGTTCGAGCTCACCTCGGCGGGCACGATCACGTAGTAGCACGAGAGCGCGTATTTCGTGTGCGGCAGGGAAATTTCTTTGAATTTCAAGCCGAGTTTTTTCATCTTTTCGATGGCCCGGTCCATTCCGGCGCGCACTTCGGGTGAAAGTTCTCCCGCAAAATATTCCTTCGGGATGCCGACGGTGAGTTTTTTTACATCCTCGATCTTCGGCTTCAGGAGGCCGTCGTAATCCGCGACGACGCTCGTCGCATCGAGCGGATCCGCTCCTGCAATCGCTTTGAAAAGCAGCGCGGCGTCTTCCACGGTTTTCGCGAGCGGGCCGATCTGGTCGAGGCTCGAAGCCATGGCGATTGCGCCGGAACGCGACACCGCGCCATAAGTGGGGCTGAGCCCCACAACGCCGCAAAAGCTTGCCGGCAGTCGGATCGAGCCGCCGGTATCCGTTCCGAGCGCGGCAAGTGCTTCATGAGCCGCGACCGCGGCCGCGGAACCGCCCGAAGAGCCGCCCGGGACGCGCGTCGTGTCATGCGGATTTTTCGTCGGGCCGAAAGCGGAATTTTCGGTGGACGATCCCATGGCGAATTCGTCGAGATTCGTTTTGCCGAGAAAAACGGCCTGTTCCGCTTTGAGCTTCTCGATCACGTGCGCGTCGTATGCGGCCGTGTAATGCTCGAGTATTTTCGAAGCGGCGGTCGCGGGCAGGCCCTTGATCAGAATATTGTCCTTGATTGCGAGAGGAACGCCGGCAAGCGCGCCCACCTCGTCGCCGCGCGCGATTGCGAGGTCGACGGCTTCCGCGGCCCGCGCCGCGCCCGCTTCATCGAGGCTCAGATACGCATGAATTTCCGGATCCGTCTTTTTGATGGAGGCGAACAGCGCCTGCGCCGCCTCGAGCGCGGAGAATTTTTTCGCGACAAGCCCATCGTGGAAACTTTTGATGGTAAGATTTTGGATCATAAAACGATATAAAAAGACAAATATTGAGAAAAATGGATAAAATTAAGATAAACCGTTTATAATTTTTCTCTCTATTTCTCCGCGTTTATCTATTTTTATTCAAAAACCGGAGGTGTTTTTAAATACCCGTCCTTCTTCTCCGGAAACGCTTCGACGCCCGCGCCGCGGTTCGTGTTCTCGCGCGCCCCGTCCTCGCGGAAAACGTTTTTTTGGAACGCTCCTCCCGCCATGGGTACCACGCGCGAAGTGTCGAGCTCGTCAAGTTCCTTCACGTGGCCGAGAATGTTCTCGAGGTCTTTGAGCAGTTTCGCTTCTTCCTTCGGATCGAGCTCGATCCGCGCGAGCTTCGCCAAGTGCTCAAGGGTTTGTTTGTTGATGGGGGAGGACATATTCCAAGATAATACCCTGAATTTTCCGAAAATAAAAGAGCATGCCGCACCAGCGAAGCTTACCGGCTAATTCGTACGAATTAGCCGGTAAAGATAGGTGGGAATAAAAAAGAGAAGCTTTCGCTTCTCTTGAGCTCCGGAATGCTAGGGCGTTTTGGCGTCTTCGGGAAGAACGTCTCTCGGAGCGTAGAATTTCGCCGTAATTGCTCCAAGCGTTTTCTGCCAGGCATCACGCTGTTCTTTTGTACGGACGTAAATGGTGATATTGTCCGCGTACGTGATGAACGAGTCGGACCAATCCTTCTTCTCGATAACGATCGTGGTAGGGCCGCCGCCGATCGCGACTTGTATGTTTTTTGCATCACAAGCTATAGTCTTGTCATCGGTCGTGGTTATGCTGATCATGCGGCTGTCGGTAACATCCGCAGTTCTCACAAATAAAGGCGTGCGTGTCGATGCGTTGCTGCCGCATCCTGCCACGAAAGATATCGAGCAAGCAATGAGAACGGCGAGAAGCACATTCGGCCTCATTTTTCTCCTCCGAAATATGGCAAATCGAAAGCTGGCCTAAGGGTAACAAAAGCGGGTTAGTCGGTCAAGGTGCGGACAATTTTTTTGAATCGCTCGCCCCGATCGGCGTAATTCTTGAACTGGTCGAAACTCGCGGCGCCGGGGGAGAAAAGAATTAAGCTTTTAGAATTAAGATGTAAGGTTTTTTTGGCGAACGTATAGGCGGCCGCAATAGCGCGCCGGAGATTTTTCACCACCTTAATTCTAACTCCTTTATTCTTACTTCTGCGGATTGTTCGGGCAATTTTCTTAGCGTTTTCCCCATAAAGCACAACCAGCGGCACTTTTCCCCTTGCCGCCTCGAGCGCCCGCGCGAGCGGCGCGTAATCGAGGCCCTTGTCCTGCCCTCCGGCGATCAGTATTTTTTTATCGTTCGGAAACGCGGCGATGGCGGCCGCGGTCGTGTGCGGGTTCGTCGAGGCGGAATCGTTCCAGAAGTCTATAGAAGCGGATGCACGCGGATATTTTTTCCTTTGGCGCGGATGCACGCGGATTTTCCGGATGAACTCCAGACGGTGTTCGTTTCCGGGGAATTTTTTTGCGATGCGAATGACTGTTTTCTTCGGGACACCGAGATGCCCGGCGACGCTTGCGGCCATGACTGCGTTTTTGAAGTTATGTAGCCCTGGCATTTTGAGGTCGCCCGGACCGAATAATCCGAAGCTTTTTTCGCCGACAGGGATTTTTTTACCCCTGCTCTTTTGCGCCACCCAGCGGGAGAGGGGATGGTTCGCGAAAAAGAATATGCAATCGCCGCGCTTTTGGTGGCGTGCGATATTCGTTTTCGCCTCGTAATATTCGCGCAAATTCAAGTGCGCATCCTGATGATCGGGGAAAATATCGAGGACGACGGCGGTATGCGGCGATGTTTCGAGATCCTGGAGTTGGAAGCTCGAAAGCTCGAGGATCACGAGTCCATTTTTTTTGATTTTCGGGAGCAATTCGAGCATCGGAATGCCGATGTTCCCGGCGAGGAACGCCTTCTTCCCCGCGCCGCGGAGCATTTTATAGAGGAGCGTCGTTGTCGTGCCCTTCCCCTTCGTGCCCGTGACGCCCACGATCCGGACGCCGCGCCGCGCCGCTTCTTTGAAAAAAAGCTTCGTCGCGCTCGAGAATTTCACCCCTGCGCGGCGGGCTTTCACGAGTTCCGGCTTCATCCACGGCACGCCCGGCGTCCGGAAGACAAGATCGAATGAAGAAAGATTTCTTAAATAATTTTTTCCGAGCGATGCATGCGCGCCGCGCGGTATTTTTATTGTTGATTTTTTATCAACAATCCAGAATTCGGCGTTTTTGAATTCCGGCGAACGTTTCAAATAGGCGAAGGTCGATTTTCCTTCCCGATCGAAGCCTAAAACGGTGATTTTCTCCGGCTCGTAAGCTCGTTGGCTCGTAAGCTCGTAAGATTTTTTACGCATATAATCGCTTATGGAACAGTATTTTCTCGACCGGGCGGTAGTTCCATTTATGTATTTTAGGCGAACGGTTTTTGCTGCTGTTGCTTATCGCCCTACCGGACCCGAGATAGATGCCGATATGCCTGTGCGTTTCGCCGCTTTTGAATGTTTTAGGGCCATAGAAAACGATCGCCCCGGGCCGCGGTTGTTTTATCTCCCGCCAGCCGGCGCGTCCGAGGTCCGCTTCCGTCGCCTTGACCGTCGTGTGGATCTCGGGGATCAGCGAAAAGATTTTTAAAATAAAACTTACAAACACGGCGCAGGAGAGGTCGCCGTCGCGCAAGACGTCGATTTCCCGGCCGCCGATCTTGTAATAGAGTTTGCGGAACGCGTTCGAGCCCGCGCTTCCGCGCGCGACCGCAAGACAATTTTTTAAAAGAATAAATTTTGGTTTTGCTGCGGCCATTGAGTTTATAATTGCACAAATCGATATTCGCGTCTATAATAAATGGACTTGCGGGATTGTGAGTCTGTATG
>DATLTV010000068.1:0-6172 GCA_035533375.1 Minisyncoccota bacterium | reverse complement strand
CCACCGACGAGAACGGCCAAATGGATAACAATGTCTTGCCCGCCCACCACCTTCAGGCAATTTTCCCATTTCACTAAATCATAATCTTTCGAGCGCGGCACGAAAATATTTTCAAGTGGTACGCCGCGAGCCAATAGTTTTTCCACAACAAAAGAACCTAAAAAACCCGCGCCGCCGGTCACAAGTATCTTTTTATCGCTGAGATTTAACATCCGACAATGTTTCAATTATAGTCGCTTTCATTTCGGCGTCAACATGGATAAACGCATCCGCTTCGCGGAATCATCGCACTGCTCGGTGCGGTTTTTTATTTTCCGAATCCTGCCAAGCGGAGCATCTTCTTCACATATGGATGCCAACGCGGATTGATGCGCGAGAACCATTTTAATTCATTGTTTTCGCCATTCGATAACGAAAGGACGGCCGAAGGAATTTCAACTAAAAAATCGAAGTTAATGGTATGCGAAGTGGGTCCTTGGGCGCTGTCGGGAAATATAGTCTCAGATGTCGTTAAAAGCTTCTTGATTTTCATTTGACCGATGCCGGTCTCTGCTTGCACGTGTCTGTGTACGGCGTCCTTGAGAAGCTCGCCCTTGCGGACTCTTCCGCCGACAAAGCACCATTCGTCCCGAAGCGGCTTATTAATCCTCTGTCCAAGCAAGAATTTCCCTTTATGGACAATGATTGCGTCCACGCAAGGGATGGGCATCACTTCTATTATTTTTTTATATAACGGTTCCGGAATAAACTTCGATCGGGTGGTCATTATTCTATTCTAACCGAATCGAATCTTATCCGCATGTTCCTTGAGCCCGTGGGCTTCGAGGTCGTGCTTCATCATGATCTTCGCTATGTCTTCGAATTTGGTTTTCGCTTCCCAACCGAGTTTTTTCTTCGCTTTGCTTGCGTCGGCGATGAGGTTGATCACTTCCGTGGGACGATAGTAGCGCGGGTCGATGCCGACATAGTCCTGCCAGTTTTTGATGCCGACCGTTCCGAACGCGGCTTCGACGAAATCTTTGACGGAATGGCTCGTGCCTGTGCCGATCACATAGTCTTCGGGGTTCGGCTGTTGAAGCATCAAATACATCGCCTCGACGTACTCCGGCGCGTAGCCCCAGTCGCGGCGGGCGTCGAGATTGCCGAGATAGATCTTTTTGTCGAGGCCCTTCAAAATCCGCGCGATACCGCGGGTGATTTTCCGCGTCACAAACGTTTCGCCACGGCGTTCGGACTCGTGGTTAAAGAGAATGCCGTTCACGGCAAAAATATTGTACGCCTCGCGGTAATTGCGCACGGTGTCGAACGCGAATACCTTGGCCGAGCCGTACGGGCTTCGCGGATAGAATTTCGTTTCCTCGTTCTGCGGCGGAGGCGTCGCGCCGAACATTTCCGAACTCGACGCCTGGTAAAATTTCACTTTCTTCCCGGTTTCCGCTTCATAATCTTTGATCGCTTCAAGCATACGGAGCGTGCCGAGTCCCGTGATATTTGCGGTGTACTCCGGAATATCAAAAGAAACGCGCACGTGCGACTGCGCGCCGAGGTTATAGATTTCGTCCGGCTTGATCTGATGGATCAGCTTCCGCACCGTGTTCGCATCCGCGAGATCGCCGAAGTGCAGGTGGAAACGCGACCCTTCGACGTGCGGGTCTTTATAAATGCCTTCGAGCCGACCCGTGTTGAAAGTCGAGGCGCGGCGAATGACGCCGTGCACTTCATAGCCCTTCTTGAGCAGGAGTTCCGCGAGAAAACTGCCGTCCTGGCCCGTGATGCCGGTGATAAGCGCTTTTTTCATGAATCGAGTATGGCGTTATTATAGCGGGAAAACGAACGAAAGTCAACGAAAAATGGGGGGGGCGCTACTGTCATCCCGGAATCGCGAGTTTTACTCGCGATATCCGGGATCCATACTTAATGAAATGACTTTAAAAGGTATGGATCCCGGACAAATCGCTGCGGCGATTTTCCGGGATGACAACCGGGGCGGAAAACGGGCACCTCTGTCGTCCCGGCCTTGAGCCGGGATCCATACGATGAAAAATGATTTTAACGGTATGGATCCCGGACAAATCGCACGGCGATTTTCCGGGATGACAGAGGGGAATCACTTTGCGCTTTTCCGGGATGACAAAATAAGACAAAGAAGGTCTTTACAAGAGATACCTACAAGGAAAGATCCTTACTTGGCCGGCTTGGGTGCCGGTTTCGTCGAACTCGCCATGACCGCGAGGAACTGCACGAGCGCCTGCCGGGTTGCGGTATCGGTTGGCCACTGGGAAAGGATCTGATCCGCGACCGCGGTCGACGAGGCGATATTGCCTTCCGTGCGATAGACATCGAAAAGCCCGTAGAGGAACTGCGGCCGCTTCGGCCCCAGTTTATTGCCCTCGGTGTAATAATTGCTCGCGTCCTGGAGAAACTGCGGATTCTGCGTTTTTTGGAACGAGAGCTCGCTCACGCCGCCCATGATGTAGAGGTCCTGTTCGAAGCTCATCCCCCTACCGCGCGCGATGAGGGGATCGTAGTAACCGTGAATGAACTTATTCAGATCCGTGACGATCGTCGGATCGGTCACCTGCTGGACGACGGAAAGAACGGTGCTCGCGGCCTGGCGCACGAGTTCTTCCTGGCCGATCGGCGAGGGCATGTCGAGCGGTTTCGCGAGATCACCCTCGAAATCCTGCAATGTCCTCGCGGAACCGAGGCTTTGAAGCGTCGTGATAAACGCCTGCGACTTCGCGAGCGGCAGATAGTTCCCGTACCAGGCGATGCCGAGGATCACGACGGACAAAGCGACGCCGATGACTTTGCGCACGTTCGTATTCTGATGTTCGTGTGGTGATGGCATAAAAATATCAGTTTGTTGCTTCGCCATGCGCGTGATGCGCAGTGCCGTAGAGGCAGAAATAGCCGAACGCGAAGAACGCGAAGAGATTAATGTAAATGGGCAGTACGTCGAAGATGGCGACGCCCTGAATCAGGTAGCCCACGGGGACCGCGAGCAGAAGCCCTTTTTCGTAAACGGAAAGATGCTCGACCTTCGCTTTCGCTTTTCCGAAGATGCCCATGCCGAGCAGGACGAAAATCGCAAGATACGTGCCGAGGCCGAGGAGCCCCGTTTCGGTGAGATAGTCGAAGTAGATGCTGTGCGCACGGTCAAACCAGGTTTCCGCGTTCTGGCCGGGAATGAAATGTAGCGGATTGAAGAATTTATCGAAGACCGTCGTGAAATTCTCGAGGCCCCAGCCCGTGATCGGCCGCTCCTGGATTCCCTGCCAGGCCGAACCCCATGTCCAGAAGCGCGTGCTCGTCGTGGGGTCGGCGAGATTCACCTTGCCGGTGCCGACAACATAAATACCGCCGACGAGCGTAACGGCCACAAGCGCGCCGAGCACCCACCAGAGCTGTTTCCGCTCGCGGGCAAACATGGCGAGCGCCGCAGCCGCGATTCCGCCGACGGAAAGAGCGATAAGCGACGAAGCGTGGAGCGGGAGATCGAACATCCTACTGCCGGGAATCGCCACGAACCAGGGAGCCGATTTGAGGTGCACGAAGATGCTCGTGAGGACGGCGATTGCCGCAACCGCGCCAAGCGAAAACCAGCGGTATTTTGTCCGCATATAACCGAGGAATACCAGAAACACGTAGATAGCCACGACGAGGCCGAGAAATGCTCCCCGCGTCTCAGTCACCATAAAGAAGAGGAGGAAGATGAGCGTCGGGAGGCCGTAGATAAGCGCTTTTTTCCACCATTTCGCGAGCGTGCTCGTCGCCCAAAGATAGAGGGCGAAAAACATCGAGAACATGAGATACGGCGCGACATAAGCGGGATTCCCGAGCGAACCCTGGAAGCGGGCCATGAGCGGCGCAAGCCAGCGGGGATTGGGGGGTGTGCCGCCTTGGTACTGGCTGATGAGGCCGCTTACCGCGCCAGTATCGGCGAGGATGCCGTAGAGAATCATACAGCCGGCGGCCACGAGAAACATTTTGAAAAACATCCGCCAATCTTTTCTTGTTTTAAATAACAACACGAGGAGCGCAAAGAACACGTAGTAGTGCAGCATCTCGAACCCGCCTTCGCCACGCTCGTAGTTCGACCAGAACGCCGCGTGCATGTCGTAGGCGAAGAGCGTGGAGAGCATGACCGTCGTGACGAATGCCGTGACCGCGATCGCGAGCGGCTTCTTTGCGACCTCTTTGATCCGTTCCCACACTTCATTGCCGCGCGATTCGAACGCCCACCAGAGGACGAAGAAGACGAGCGCGAGCTCCACCGAAAAGCGGAAGAAATAATCCTTGCCGCCGATGAACGGGAAAAAAGTCGAGGTCATGACGATGACCACGCTGAAAAGCGATGCGTAGAGGAAAAATTTGGAAGTCTTCTGAAGCATAAGTTCTTAGATAAAGGTGGAGAAATATGGATAAAGATGGAGAAAAGTTGAATCAATGCTTATCCACTTTATATCCATCTTTCTCAACTTTTATCTATTTTATCTTGCGTATTCGACCGCTCTCATTTCGCGTATGACGTTCACTTTTATCTCACCAGGATATTTTAACTCGGATTGGATCTTGTTGGCAATCTCCCGCGCGAGCTCGAGCGCCCGGAAATCGTCGATCTTCTCCGGGGTCACGAATACCCGCAGTTCCCGGCCTGCGGCGATAGCATAGGCCTGCTTCACCCCCGGAAACTCCGTGGCGATCTTCTCGAGGTCGGCGAGGCGCTTGATATAGGTCTCGAGCGTGCCCCGGCGGGCGCCCGGGCGGGCGGCGGAGAGCACGTCCGCGGCAGTCACGACGTAGGCCTCCGGGATCGCATACGGGAAGTCCTCGTGGTGCGATTGCATCGCCTGGATCACCTTTTCATTGATGTTGTATTTCTTCAAAAGCTTCATGCCGAGGTCGACGTGCGTGCCTTCAACCTCGTGGTCGATCGCTTTGCCGATGTCGTGCAGGAGCGCCCCGCGCTTCGTGACTTCGACATCAAGGCCGAGCTCCCCCGCCATCATGCCGGCGAGGTAGGTCATTTCAATCGAATGCATGAGTACGTTCTGGCCGTAGCTCGTGCGGAAATGGAGCCGCCCGATGAGCTGGAGGATCTCCTTCGGCAGGTCGAAAACGCCGACTTCCTGCGCGGCTTGCTCCCCGATCTCCTGCGTGCGCTTCTGGAGCTCCGCTTTCGCTTCCTCCACTTTTTCCTCGATTTTCGCTGGCTGGATGCGGCCGTCCTGCACCAGCTTACCCAAGGCGATGCGCGCAACCTCGCGGCGGAACGGATCGAAGGAAGAGATGATGATCGCCTCGGGCGCTTCGTCGATCACGAATTCCACTCCCGTCGCGCGTTCGAGCGCGCGGATGTTCCTGCCTTCGCGGCCGATGATCTTTCCCTTGAGCTCTTCATCGTGGAGCGGGAAAAGCGTCGTCGTAATTTCCGCGACGTGCGAGCGCGCGTAGCGCTGGAGGGCGGTCGTGATAATCTCCGATGCCTTTTTTTCGACTTCGTCGTGATTTTCGCGGTCGATCTTCTCGATAAGCCGCGCAAGGTCCTGGCCGCGCGTCTCGCGCATGCCGCGAATGAGCTCATCCTTCGCTTCTTCCGTCGTAAGCCGGCTCACTTTTTCGAGCCGCGACTGAATCTCCTCGCGGAGCGATTTCACTTCCCCTTCTTTCGCCGCAAGCGCCGCGTCTTTCACCTTCAGCGCTTTTTCGTCAGCGGAAAGCTCGTTTGATTTCTTGTCGAGTGATTCCTCGCGCGCGAGGATGCGGGATTCAAGGGCGTCGATCTCTTTTTTCCGCGTCCGCTCGTCGTTTTTGATCTCGGCCAAAATCGAGGAGGCTTTGTCGTTCGCCTCTTTGATAATCTCCTTCCCGCGCGACTCCGATTCTTCCGCAACCTTCCGCGCGCGCGCCTCGACCGACCCTAATTTTTTAGCCGCGAGCGACTTCCTGATTGCATATCCCGACGCAAACCCGGCCGCCAAGGCGACCACGATAAATACTATGGACATTTAATATGATTCCTAAATTCTTCATGAGAATTTTTTAGGAGGTTTGGTGACTTTTTAAAGGTATCCTCACTATAATCTACGACTCGCCCCGCGTCAATGGTTGCATGTTTAGCGGGGCAAACGAGCCGAGGCTTAGCCGGGGCTTAGAACGGCGGACCCGG
>DATLTV010000067.1:0-20849 GCA_035533375.1 Minisyncoccota bacterium | reverse complement strand
GCGTCTCCTATGAGCAGTATCAAAGCTTGGGCGGCATTATCAACAAAAATGATTATCGGACCGTTCTTAATAGGGCTCGCGACGAGATGATGCTCGATAAGACAGTGATCTCTCAGGCGGAAAATATCGCAAAGCAGGCAGGTATCGCTTTGCACAATACGAAAGAGGCCATTGATCCAAGAATAATGCTTTACGGCATATTGCGTATCGATGCGAGGCCCTCGGGGATCGAACATCATCACAGTCAGATGGGCGATCAGCGCTTATTTGCGGAAGCGCTGCGCATGTCGGGAGATAACGATTCATTGGAAAAGTTGATCAAGGCATACCCGAGTGTCCCTTTCTGATCGGGTTCGACCGGTTCAAACGGCGGTTGCACGACGCCGGAACCTGTTTTTAGATAAATATCGGTACAATCGAGGTTCCGAAATAAAAATGAGCCACGGGGATGGCTCATTAATTTTTTGGCTGGAACAGTATGTCACCGACGGTGTCGGGCATTTCGCGCGCACAACCTTTTTTATCCGTATAAATTCCCGAGTGCGCGGATAACGGCGTCCACGTCGCTTTCTTCGACCCTTCCGATGTGACCGATGCGGATGAGTTTACCGGCGCATGCGCCCATGCCGCCGGCAACGACGATCCGGTAATTTTCACGGAGCGATCTTATGACCGACGCGGCGTCAAGCGGCGGCGGCACCGTGACCGCTGTTACGGCGTTCGATGCGCAGTGAGTTTTCGCGAAAAGTTGCCAGCCGAGAGACGCGATGCCCGCACGGCACCGCTCGGCGACTCTTCGGTGTCGGCTAAAAACATTCTGCAATCCCTCCGAGAGGATAAGGTTCAGCGCTCTGTCGAGCCCAAAAAAAATTGAGATTGCCGGCGTTGTCGGCGTTTGCCGCTTTTCGAAAGATTTTTTCGCGATACCCAGATCGAGATAGTAGCGCCCCATTGAGGCGCGACCGTAGGCACTCCATGCCCGCTCGCTTACCGAGACCATTGCCAACCCGGGCGGGCACATAAATCCCTTTTGCGACGCACCGACCACCACATCGAGATCCCATTCGTCGGTTTGAACCGGAATAGCGGCCATACTGCTCACCGCATCGACGAGCACGAGTTTTCCGTGTGCACGTGCTACGCGCGCAAGTTCGCGAAGATCGTTCGTAACGCCGGTCGATGTCTCGTTGTGGGTAATGAGGACCGCGCTCGCGTCGGCATGCGCCCGCAATGCCTCGTCCAGCTCTTCCGGAGCAATGTCTTCGCCCCAGGGCTTTTCCAAAAGGATGGTTTTTGCGCCATGGCGCCGGGCTATTTCCGCGAAACGATTGCCGAAATTACCGATGGTCGTGGCCAAGATCGTATCGCCATGCGAAAAAAAGTTTACAATGGCAGCCTCGAGACCGCCGGTCCCGGAGCACGTGAGCATCAGCAGATCATTGTGCGTTTGAAATACTTTTTTGGTGCGCTCGGTCAGGTCTGCGATCAATTCGGCACATTCCGGCCCGCGATGGTTGATCATCTGCTTTCCTATTGCCTCCAGAACTTCTCGCGGGCATTCCGTCGGTCCGGGAATCCGTAAATGCATAAAGCTCCCTCCTTGTGTGGCTTTGCTAAGGATACGTTAGCATGCGCTATTTGTTTTCGGCAAGAACGGTCAAGAGAAAGCGAACAAAATTCCGCCTTGGCGGAATTTTCTACGAACCCTCGGTTCCCGGGATTCTCCGGCGTGGGAGAGGCAGTCCGCTCCTCCCGACTCCGCTCTCGTTCGATTTCGGGTCTATATTTTAGATATAGTCGAGGGCCGAGTCTCACCGAGTCTGACTCGGTCGAACTCGACTCCTCGTCCAACTCTGCCGAGTCTGACTCGGAGCGGGTAAGGGGAATCGAACCCCTGTCATCAGCTTGGAAAGCTGAGGTAATGCCATTATACGATACCCGCATTAGAAACTGTTCGCGCGCAGCGCGTTGCGGCTTCTTATATCCCGCCTGCGGCTGGTCGCAAGGATCCGTAGCTCACTTCGTCCGCACGGGTTCCTGGCGCAACTTATTCGGCGGTTTTATTGTACTAATGATAGCGGCCTGTTGATTTCCTGTGGGTAACCGGGCCATTATCCTGCCACCTGCTTCTATTTTACCTGCATTTTTTTAATCCTCAAGTCTTGCCTTTTTCCCCGAAATTTGCTAGAAATAATGGAACGCAACAGGAGCAACGCCACCCAAATCAATGCGTAAACGGACGATTTTTATCGCGATCGGAGTCATATTCGTCGCCGGCGGCGGCTACGGCCTGAGCCGCCTTTTTGCCTCCCGCGGCACCCCGCAGGATTTCATGGACGCCCGCACGCAGGGGGCGATTATCGCGCAGAACATCGTGAATCTTTCAAATCAGTCGGCATCGGATCTGCAGCAGATCAACGCGGATGACGCGAAAGGAGATTATACGGATGCGATCGCACTCGCCCAACGGGTGATCGCGCAGAGCCAGGACATCCGCGACCAAGGGGTGCAGCTTTCGAATGAGGTTGAGTCGATGACGAAAGCGCTCTCGGGCGTGAGTTCGGTGGATGCGCAGCAAGCCGCGCTCGAATCGATCTCGAATCGTCTCGCGCTCATCAGCCGGCTCATCGACTACAGCGCGTATCTCGAACAGTTACTCGAAACGCTCCAGTCGCATTTTGCCGGTCAACCGCAGCAGGGCGCGCAGGTGCAGACGCTCGTCGACCAGATTAACAGCGAAGTGAGCGCCATCAATAATTTCAACGCGCAGGCGGGCCAGGCGATGGATCGGTTCGATAAGATCGTTTCCAAATAGTACGAATTAGTCATGGACCGGCAGCTTAGCTGCTAAAGCATAAAGCTTCAAACTGGCAGCGAGTTCGAAAATTAAAATAAGGGCGCGTAGCTCAACGGTTAGAGCACTAAGCTTATACCTTAGCGGTTCCTGGTTCGAATCCAGGCGCGCCCACCATCGGGCGATTTCCCGCGTTCGGCGATGAGCCGGAAAGGAATCGTCGGGGTTATTTCTGCGTTTTTTCGGTTACCTAGTGGGTTTGCCATTCCTGAATCACGAGCGAAGCGAATGCTATCCGGGATTTATAAGATATTAAATTTTTTAAAAACATGAATCCCGGATTCCGCCAAGGGCGGATCCGGGATGATAAAACACATGCTCGTCCTTTTTATCCGAGCACCGGCTTGATCTTGAACGGCTTCAGGATGCCGTAAAATTCCTCCTGCTCGAGCGTTTCTTTTTCGATGAGTGTTTCCGCGATTTTCTTCAGCGCCGTTTTGTTGGTTTTGAGGATCCGCTGCGCCGTTTCGTACGCGTGATCGATAAATTTTTTCACTTCATCGTCGATTTCGGCCGCCACTTTTTCGGAATAGTTCTTTTCGGTCGAAATCTCGCGGCCGAGGAAGATGAGCTCTTCGCTCTTGCCGAAGGTCTGGGGACCGAGCGTCTCGCTCATGCCGTAGCGGGTGACGAGCTTGTGGGCGAGCGCCGACGCTTCCTTGAGGTCGTTTGAGGCGCCGGTCGAGACGTCGCCGAAGGTAAGCTGTTCCGAGGCGTAGCCGCCCATCATCATCGCGAGGTCGGTGAGGAATTGCGCCTTCGTGCGGAGATGCTCGTCTTCCATCGGCAGTTTCATCGTGTAGCCGCCGGCGAACCCGCGGCTCACGATTGAAACTTTGTGCACGGGATCGGCATTTTTGAGGGATGCGGCAACGAGCGCATGCCCGCCTTCGTGGTACGCCGTCATCTCTTTTTCTTTCTGCGAGATCACGCGGCTCTTGCGTTCGGGGCCGAGGATCACTTTTTCCACCGATTCAAAAAGCTCGTCCTGGCCGATCGATTTCTTATTGCGCCGCGCGGCAAGGATTGCGCCTTCGTTCATGAGGTTTGCGAGGTCGGCGCCCGAAAATCCCGGCGTACGCACCGCGACTTTGCGGAGATCGACTTTCGGGTCGAGCGTTTTTCCCTGCGCGTGGATCTTGAGGATCGCTTCGCGATCGTTGATATCGGGGAGGTCGAGGATTACCCTGCGGTCGAAGCGGCCCGGACGGAGAAGCGCGGGATCGAGGATGTCCGGCCGGTTTGTGGCGGCGAGGACGATCACGCGCGTATCGCGATCAAAGCCGTCGAGTTCGACGAGGATCTGGTTCAGCGTCTGCTCGCGTTCGTCGCTGCCGCCGCCGACGCCCGCGCCGCGCTGGCGGCCGACGGCGTCGATCTCATCTATAAAAAGGATGGCGGGAGAGGCGCGCTTCGCGGTCATAAAAGCGTCGCGAGTGCGCGAAGCGCCCACGCCCACGAACATCTCGACGAATTCGGAAGCCGAAATGAAGAAAAACGGCACGTTGCTTTCGCCTGCGGTCGCCCGGGCAACGAGCGTTTTTCCCGTGCCCGGAGGTCCCATGAGCAAGATGCCGCGTGGAATGCGCGCGCCGAGGTCGAGGAATTTTTTCGGGTTCTTGAGAAAATCCACCACTTCCACGAGCTCTTCTTTCGCCTCCTTGAGCCCCGCGACGTCCTTGAACATGACACGGTCTTTGAAGGTAGAGAGGCGCAGGTTCGAGCGGCCGAAACTGAACGCCTGGTTCACGCCCGTCTTCGCCTGGCGGAATAAAAGCCAGAAAATGAAACCGATAAAAACAAACGTGAGTATCGTCGGGAGCAGAAGGCTCGCCCAATACGCCCACCCGGACTGTTCCTGAACTTGGATGTCCACTTTCGCAAGCGCGGCGGGATCGACGCCAAAGTTCTTGAGTGTATCCGTGATGCCCGCTTCGGCTTCTTTTTTGGAAACCGCCATTTTGCCGTCCGCGAGTTTGACGCTCAGATCGTTGCCGTTTACTTGTATCTGCGATACTTGTCCGCTGTTTATGTCCGCCACAAGCTGGGTAAGGCTGAGCGTCGTGGGCTGCGGGCCGGAAGTCGCGAAGAACGAGAAGGCGATCGAAATGACGATAAGCGCGACGATCGCCCAAGTGAGATTTTTAAAAAAGTTCGACATGCTATTCTGACTATTATAACACGGATGTTAAGCGCCGGCCATTTTCGCCAATAATGCCCCGTACACCGCCCGGTGATTCGGGAAAAGACCGCCGAGCGCGCTGATCTCTTTCGGCGAAAAGACCTTGATCTCCTCGCCCTCGTCGCCCGCGGCTTTGAGCTTCGGCAGCGCGCCCAGTTTCGCCGTGAAACAGGCGAGCACATGCGAGCCGCGGTTTTCCTCATGCACTTTCATTAAATCGCGTGAAGAAAGAGTGACGCCGATCTCCTCTTTAATCTCGCGGACCGCCACTGCTTCCGCGGTTTCGTTCCCGACGCTCCTGCCGCCGGGCACCTTCCAGAAAACGGGCGAGGGCTTTTTCGGGTCGCGGATCAGGGGAATTCCCTGCGGGGTGATGATGAGTACTACGACAGCAAAGCCCCGGTTCGGTGCCGGGGCTTGTTTCGCGCTATTACTTTTTATTTCCATGGAGCCGCATGGCAAGGAAGAGTTCCGCGACCGCGGCCTCCGGTTCATCGTAGGGAGCCGATTCGTAGTAGGGGATCTGGTTTTCTTTCGCAGCGAAGCGGCCGGTTGCGAGCCAGTGGTCGTCCGGCGTGTGGCGCAAGCTGAAAAACGCTTTATCGCACGCGGTGATCAGATCCGAGAGCGTCGGCGCATAATCACTCTTCCCTTTCGCTCCATTCTGTGGGAAGCCGGCGTCCTTTAGTTGCTTCGCGAGTTGGGGTGTCATTTCCTTATTTAGTCTACCATGAAAAACTTCCTTGCGCAAGCGGGAATAAAAAAATCCCCTCGCGCGGCGAAGCATTGCTTCGCTTGTGCGAGGGGTGGTTACATCTAGAAATCAATCTCTCCTTTCGTCTTCAGTTCCTGGTATTTTTCCCGTGCCTGGATAAAAAACTTTTTGTGGCTCTTGTACATCTGCATATCTTCCGGTTTTGTTTCGAGCGTCGGTTTCTCTCCCATGGCGAGGATCTCCTCCATGGTGAAGAACTCCGCGGTCTTGATCTCGACCGCCTCTCCCGTGGTGAATCCGCACGGGCTATCTCCGTCGAGTTTTGCCACAAAGAAGTGGGTCTGTTCGAACCGGCTTCCGCGGTCTTCCATTTCCGTGGAGAAGAGATAGGCCAAGTCGATAATCCGGTAGGGGATTTCTCCGTATTCGTGTCCCCGGATTGCTTGTTCCGGCGTCTCGAAACGCGACACCTTGCCGCCCGACATTCCGAATGCATGCGGACGGTCGCATACTTTTCCGTTCCGGATTTCGGCGCCATTGAATACCGCGAGGACCTGATTCGGAAATTGGTCCGCGACACAGAGGCACCGGGCGATATGCACTTCCTCTTTCTCTTGCTTTTCGGCCGGGGCCTTGATTTCGCTTTCGAATCCGAAGAGCTCCTCGAAACTCTGCTTCGGATCGAGCACTTCGATGCCTCTCCTGCTTACCGTCGTCATGTGCGCCTCCTGGCGTAAATTTGAATCAGCCGTACTGTGGTTTCGGTGGTATGAAAACCTGGAGCAAGCGTATCTCGAGAGATACATTGAGCCAAGTTATTTACAAAGAACTCAAGATCGGATGCAAATCGCTTTCCATGCGATCTTGAACTCTTTCGAAAAAATATTTCCGAAGGAATCCCGTTTTGACGGGATCCCTTCGGGTTGGTGCTTACCGGCGTTCGCCGGATTGGTAGTTCACGCGCTGGCCGATCGTCGCTCCCCGCCGGCCGATTGTCGCTCCTCGCTGGTTGGCTTGGGCGGCTCGCATGAGGTTTCTGGTCTTTTCCCGCAATGCAAGCAAGGCGTTTTTTGCCTTGATCGCGTCGCCGCTCGTCCCGAATGCCTCATTGATCTTTCGCTGTTGGAAACGCAGTTGCTCCGCTTCCGGCAGATAATCGCTGACATTGTCGAGTATCGATGTGATGTGTTCGTCGATATTCTTCATGACCGCGATCTTGATCTTGAGGTTTTCCTCGGTTGCGGCGTTGCCGGCCCGCTCGACTTTGGCATCGTCGCCTTCGACAATACCGGCTCTCAGGTCCGTCTGAGCCTGCTGCAACGCATTTTCGTGCGTCGTAAACAGTCCCTTCTTGGCCATGAACCCGTTTTTCTCCGTTGCAAAACGGAGCGTTTCGAAAGCTGCCGCGAGCTGCTGTGTTGCCCGCACGACATCCACCTTCGGCTTCGAAGGTGCAGGCCGGCGGTTTCTGTTTCCATTCGCGTTCGCTCGCGCGGATGCGACCGGTGCGTTCGGCTTCCGGTTCCCGTTTCTCCGTCCCGCATTTCGCGTGACGAGATAAGCGAGAAAGTTCCCGATCGCCATATCGACGACTTCGTCGGTCATGGCAACATGGACCTTGCCGTCACGCTCTTCGCTCGCGACTTTCCCGTCCGCGACGAGCATGGCGACATTGCGGAAGAAAGTATCCTCCCGAACATCGTGCTTTCGGCACTCGGCCTTCGCCCGCATCTCCACTGCCGTTCCCGAATAATTCTCGGGGACGATATTGCGGAGAAGCTTGTGGAACGATTGCTTCGCCGGCGCGGAATCGGCCGGGACTGTTTCGACGAGATTCGATTCACTGCCGATCTCGGGAAGCACTTCGACAATCGCCGCCTCGGCATTTTCGCCGGCCGGCGCTTCTTGCATCGCAACCACCGGCGTTTCCGCAACTTCCACTGCCGCCTGCGTTTGCGCGTTCGACTTCTGCTTTCTGTTTCTGGCCACGGTGGCCTCCTGTTGCCCTCGGAAGAGGGCCTCTGTGATTTGAGTGCTCTCTTCCTTGGCGCCGCGATCGCGTGCTACCAATGCGACGGGAAAAGAGTTTTAGCACCGGAGGTCGTCTCCAAGGGTGCTAAAACTCTTCCCCCGTCGTTTTATTGTTATTTAATGAAACTGGATGAATTGTACACCAAAATATTTTTTATGTCAATAGCAGCGCTGAACGCCCGAGAAGCCTTGTAATTACTGTATATTCCAGTGCTCCCCGGGACGGTGGCCACATGCGGGATGTCCGGCACCGTTTTACGCTGTTTCTTCGTCGTCTTCCATCCGTTTCCCCATGAACTTTCGTACGGCCGCAATCGCGAGATAGTCGATTGCGATGAAAAGGATAAGGCCGATAAAGAATTCAAGCTCGAAGTGCTTGAAGAGCGTGACGGCGGCGAGAGGAGTGAGCCACGAAACGAGGCCGTAAGCGAGAAGCGAGAGGACCGGGATCCAAATGAGGATCGAAGCGGCCGATGCCCGGGAAAATTTTCTGAAACCCACCCGCATCCAGCCGACGAGGAAAATAATAGGGAAGCTCGACAGATAAATGAATTTCGAGAGGAATACCCACTTCGTGCTGTCTTTGCGGATGTGCGCTTCGATCTTTTTGTGGTGCGGAAGATGCTTTTTGATGAAGTTTCCGAAGCGCGTGTCGCGGACGGTTCTTCCCAGCGAATACCAAAGGAGATCGGCCGTGATGTCCGAGGCGATGAGCGTGAGAATGAGGAAGGGGACGCCCCACGGGCCGAATGTCCCCCGGAGCACGAGCCAGAAGCTCGCGAACGCGGAAATATTTCCAAAAAATATGGTGACGAGGTAGATAATAAAATATGCCAGAAACTTGTTCTGGCCTGCGAGCAAGCCGATATTCGTGAACACGGTGCTCATATTCGTACGAAATCCAGTATACCAAAAAATACCGCGTTTGCCGCCGATTTGAAAAATCCCCGCAAAACCGAGAACCCATCTTAAAAATACCGCGTAGCCGCGTTTCGAGCTCTTTTCCCGATCCCGCTAGACTTGCCGAGGAAGGTGTGCCTGAAAGGCACTCCGACCGAGGCATAACGAAGTGGGGCGGGAAAAGAGCCGAAACCCTTTGGGATATGGCCAAATCCCGCGATGCCATTGTCGCTTCGGGACTCGAAGTACCCGCTGGGTACTCCTTCGCCCCTGCTTCGCGGCCTCGCGGGATTTGGCCGATATCGCGGCCCGTGGTATTTTTGAGATGGGTTCTATATTATAGGGGAATCCGCGCGTAATGATGGTGTCTATAGCTTAGTGGCAAAGCTCCGCTCTGTGGAAGCGGCTACGAGGGTTCGATTCCCTCTAGACACCCGGCGAAGGAAAAAGCAACTCGTCCGAGTTGCTTTTTCCTTCGCCTTGTTTTGGAGGGAATCGAACCGGGAAGGGGGTCGGGGAAACATGAGTTTCCCCGTGTAGGAAAGTATTGAAAACCGAGAAGTTTTCAAGGAGCGAGTTGCGGTTCTCGCAGCTCTTGAAGCGAAGCGACGTAGAGATGCGTAATCCCGAGCGAGCGAGGGATGTGGCGACTCGCTCCGTTCGCTTCCCTCTAGACACCCGGCCGAATAGGCAACTGTGCCTATCTTTTTTGGGCAAGAAAAACGTTGGTAAAATATTTATAACCGGGCGAGATTGGAGAAAAACCCGCGCCGGCGATCATGGCGCGCAGATCTTTCTTCGGATAATATCGTATTGGTTTATCGAGCGTTATGCCGAATGTCCCGACTATTATTCTCTGGAAGAGGGTATCGTACGCCGGATCGGCGACGAAAACCCAACCCGTTCTGTTCGTGATTCGGTATAATTCCGCGAGAATTTTCTCCGGAACACTGAAGTGATGGATCGCATCGGTGCAAATGGAGAGATCAAAAAAGTTATCTTCGAAAGGAAGCCGTATTGCATTCGCCGAAACGAATTGTATATTGGGCATTGCGCCACATTTGGCCCGCGCTACGTCAATCATATCGTCGGAAAGATCGACGCCCACAAAAGAAACGTCCGGAAATTCCCCGGCAAGCCTGCAAAGAATCTCTCCCGTGCCGCATGCCACATCTATGCATCGCAGGGATTTCCCTTGGAGGTTTTTTAACACGAGAGACAGCTCTTTTACGATATATGGCTGGACCCGATCGAAATAAAGCAACCGCACTATTTTTGAATCATAAAACAGAGACCACTTCCTAAAAAGAGTTATCATTCTTTGATCGCGAGAATCATTTTCCTTTGGCATGGCATTAACGGACGAAGGCCGGATAAATAAACGCAGGTCCTTTTCTCTTCGTGCCCTCATTATAGCACCCGGCTTCCTGCGTCCTCTGCCGGGCACCTTTGCTATCGATCGTGCCTCAGATAGTACCGGCGATGGTAATAAATGCAGAATGATTGCGGGGACAAGTTTCATGCATACTTCATCGGCATACTGCTTTAAAAAACTTATGGACGCCGATACATCGGAGAAGACCAAGCCGCTTTTTAGGGGCACCCAGATCGTTTGGTATCTTCTTGGATTGCTCGAAATAGCGCTCGCTTTTCGTTTCGTTTTAAAGCTGACGGCGGCTAATTCCGCTGCCGGCTTCACCGCTTTTGTGTATGCCTTGACTCAACCGTTCGCCGCGCCTTTTATCGCTGTGTTCCGGGTCACTGTTGTCGAAGGCAGCGTTTTTGAATGGACAACGTTGCTCGCAATGATCGTATATTGGATGGTTGCCTGGGCGATCCTTCGATTGCTTGTAATGAGCAAGCCGGTAACCACTCCCGAAGCGGCAAAAAAACTTGAAAAGCAGGACGAATAAGGCGTCGCGAATCACTCGCCGCTTTTGGTTGCGGCAATATGGTTCTCCTTCGTTCCCGCCACCTCCCGCAAACACGGCGATTTCCACGGGTGCGTGTTGCCATCTCTCGCGCGGCATGTAATGATGCTATGTAAGGCGTCGGCAGTCGGAATGTTATTAATATAAAAATAATCAATAAAAATGCTAAAACGATTTTTTCTGGCCTCAACGTTCGTGGTCGCGGGTATCGCGCTCACGGCAAGCGCCGCTCCTGCGGCTATGGTTTCGAACCATCCGGTGAGCCCCGTGCGGACTCCGGGCGGCAGAGTGGTGCGCGGGCCGCATGATTCGCTTGTTTCCTCGAACTGGTCTGGCTATGTCGTCGCGAAATACGCGACCGGCCAATCGTACACCTCGGCTTCGAGCACGTGGACGGTACCCGCGGCGGCAGTTCCTCCCGGCCAAACCTCGGGATATTCTTCCTCGTGGGTCGGCATCGGAGGGTTTTGCGAAAATGCCCGCTGCACGCGTTCTGATCGCACCTTAATCCAGCTTGGCACCGAACAGGACAACATAAACGGCACGCCCGGCTATTATGCCTGGTACGAGATGCTTCCGGCGGCGGAGACGCCGATTCCGTCTTCTGCGCTGCCCGTAAATCCCGGCGATACCATCACGGCATCGCTTACGCTGCTCCCGGCGGCAGGAACGGTGCATAGCGGAAAGAACGGCAAAACTTCCACGCCTTCTTCGTGGCTCCTCACGATGACGAATGTTACGCAAAATATAAGCTGGTCGACGACGGTGACCTATAGTTCTTCCCTCGCTTCGGCGGAATGGATCGAGGAAGCGCCATGGAACGGCGGCATTCTTCCGCTCGCCGATTACACTACGGCTATCTTCGATCCCGGCACCGTGAACGGCGGCCAGAATCCCGCGCTCGTTTCTTCGGATGCGGTCATCATGCAGAATTCAAACGGCCAAACTTCCAACCCGTCCGCTCCGGACGCGGATACCGACGGCTTTGGTACCTGCTGGGGCAACGGCAGTACGTTTACCGCCTGCGCTACGCCATCAAGCTAACGGCCGTCAGCGCAATGCGAAAAATAAAGATGCGGCGCAAGCCGCATCTTTATTTGCGCGTCGCACGTCGAATCAAAATAGTTTAAACAGCAGACTGCCGTGCGAGCCGAACACTACTTGCCCCAGGCTATAAAATTTTTGTTCGTTCAGATGCCGGTAAGCGGATCGTTCCAGGTCGCCGATATATACGTATTGCACCCGATATTTTTCGAGCAACTGCCGGGCGAGCGCCGCATCCGGAGTTTCATAAATTGTCTGGACGTCCTGTGACGTGCCCGAGATAGGGCCCCATCCGGTTTCGAACGGACCGCTGGGGGAGGTCTTTTCCTGTTCTTCGATCGTCGAGCCGTCGAATCGCCAGGTCCATTCGTGCGACTTCCATCCCATCACCGCAATCTGACCCGTGAAAACGGACATTCTTGCGTAATACGAATAGCTGTCTCCCGCGGCTTCCAAAATGACGGCGCGGTCCGTGATATTTTTATTGATATATTGGACCGTATCGTAGTCGCCCTCGCTTTGGCCCGCGAGAAATGCCGAGCTATCGAGCGTTTGCGCTTGCGCCGGGGGCGCAAAGAAAAACTGCTGCAAAGCCTCGTAGGGATACACGCCGCCGAGAAATACGAAAACGACGACGAGCGCGAGCATCACGATCCGGGGAATTTTTTTGAGGCCGGTATATGCGGAAGCCAATCCCGCGCAAAAAGCGATGGAAAGCATGATCCAGGCGTGGTAGCCGAATTTGAACACCGTGTTTGCCCGGAAGAACGGGGGATTCGTCACGGAATAAATGTCGCGGATGAAAAATAGTTCCACGCCGATGATAATGAGCACTGAGGCGAGTGTGAGAAGCTCCGGGAAAAGGTGATCGGATTTTTTTCGCCCGATCCAAAGCAGGGGGATGCCGACGAGCAGGAAGGCGCCCCACATGCCGAGAAGCGCGAGAGCCGGCGTGGGATATTGGTATCCTTTCAAAAGATTATTCGCGGCGGCGAATGCGGGGGCAAAGCCCACGCCGAGCGTGGGGTTTTTGAACGAATGGAGGAATGGAAAATAAAGCGCAAACTCGAGAGCGACGGTCGCGGCGGCGAAAATGAGCAGGCGGCGCGGCGAGGGGGAGTCGGGCGAAGACGAAGATTTGCGCGAACGGTACAGCTTATAAAGAATGATGAGGCCGAAGACGAGGTTCAGCGTTATGGCATCGGTCGCATTCACGAGGGCGGAGGTGGTAAATTGGAGCGCAATGACCGGTACGAAAAACGTGCGCGGATTTTTTGCGCGCGCGAACGCCCACAGAAGGACGAGGCTCGCCAAAAAAAATGCGAGCGCGATCACGTGCGCGTGGAGATCGCCCACCGTAAAGCTGTATGAAGGAATTTCGTTGATGATGTACGAAGGGGTGTACAGGCGCGTGGAGCTCGGATAGTTTATTGCCGTGCCTTGGGCGATATGGGAGTACAGGTCCGTTGCGGCGTAAAAGAGCGTTCCTGCGCAGACGACAAGAAACGCCGAAAGAGCCGAGAATAATTTCGATTTCGTTATCACGAAGCACGCCGCGAAGCCCAAGACGAGGCTTTGGCAAAAGAGGAGGGCAAGTGAAAAGTTATATGCGAGCGCGTAGGGGATGCGCGAAAGATTTGCGATCAAGGACAGCAGGTATTGGCCGTAGTAATAATAGTTGAGGGTGTGCCCGGCGTACCAGGAGTCTGCGGGCGGAAAGAAATTCGTCTTGCCGCTTGCCTGCAGGAGCATCATGTCCATAAATCGTTCGGTGCCGTATGCCTGCGGATTGTGGGAGCGGAGCCACACATACAATATATAGAGCGCCAAGGAGACGGCCTCGATCAATAAAAAATGTTGCCACGGCAGCCGCTTCAGCCTATCGCGGACGCTCCACGCGCCGATTGCGAGCGTCACGAGAAACAGAACCGTGATAAGCCAGATCGACTGGTAGTCCAGAACGTGCAACGAGCCGAAGAACCAGATGGCGTAGCCGAAGAGCGAAAGGCCGACGATTTTGCTTATCGCGTAAGCGATCGACGCATTTTTTATGATGCGTAAAGTGATCGCGAGCCCTAAGGCGGCGAACAGAGAAAAAACAATATAAAACCACAGCGCGAGAAGATATTGTTGGAGCAAGGTACTTACCAGTTTACCACACCAAAAGAGAGAAGATCCGGCTTGCGCGTCGCCGGGCTGCGGTTTTTACTTCCGGGACGGAATAAAATCGTTACCGTATGCCCGTGTCGCAGTTGATCGTGACGGTTTGTGCCGCGCCGGCTACCACCCGGACTTGCGCGTCCTCGCAACGCGGATAATACGAGCTGTTCGCGTTCTGTGCGTGGAAGGTATAGGTTCCCGGATCAAGCGAAACACTGAATGAGCCGGAGGCATCGGACTGGATCGTGAGGGATGGCGCCGATGGATCGGCGGGCTGGACGCGGATCGCCGCCTGGTAAGGTCTCGGAGCGCAGTTCGGGTCCGGCGGAATGCGTTCGACGGGACAGATCGGCCCGAGGAGCACTTGGCCCTGCACGGTGCCTTTCGCGGATGGCGTTGGTGATGGCGTGGGCGACGGAACGGTGCTCGATGCGCCCGGAACCGTCCCCGAAGCGGCGGGAGGGGTCGTGGGAGCGACCGGGCCTTCCGCTCGCTGAAAGGCAAAGATCAGAATGACCGCCGCGATTACGACTGCGGCAACGCCGATGAATATTTTTTTCATGGAATTATAATTCATTATAGCGTGCAGCTTTTTTAATTGGTATAATGTGAATATATGGATGCAATCGCCATTTTTATCGCTAAGTATCTTTACCTCTTCGTCCTCGCCGCCCTCGCGATTTTCTTTTTTCTCCGGCCGAGGAAAGCTTGGAAGGACATGGTTATCTGCGGCGTGATTGTCGCGCCGCTCGCCTACGTCCTCGCGAAGATCGGAAGCCTTCTCTATGCCGACCCGCGGCCTTTCGTCGTCGGTCATTTTATTCCACTCATCGCCCACGCCGCCGACAACGGATTTCCTTCGGACCACGTGCTCCTTGCGGGCGCCGTGGCGATGGTTGTCTGGTTCTTCAATAAAAAATTGAGCGCGGTCTTGTGGATTATGGCTTTGCTCATCGGCTGGGCGCGGGTATATAGCGGCATCCATCATCCGGCGGATATTGCGGGAAGCATCGCGTTCGTACTGATCGCGGGAGCGATCTATGCTCTTGCCATGAAAAAATACCGGAAATCGTCCGCGACATGAACGATCGGGCCGATAGCCACGAAAGGAGTTGGCACGAATTTTTCGAGTTCGGCATCATCGTAAAAGGCGTCGACGGTTTTTTGCAGCTCGTCGGGGGCATCGCGCTGTTTTTCGTTTCACCCGCCACCATCAATGCCATCGCCCTCTTTTTCATACGGGGAGAATTGAGCGAAGACCCGAAAGATTTTCTTGCGAACCTTTTTTTGCACGCCACGCAGGGCGTAATCCAGGCACAAGTATTCGCGGGCATTCTCCTTGTCGTGCACGGCGCGGTGAAACTGTTCCTCGTCGCGGGACTCGTCCGCAACAAGCTCTGGGCGTATCCCGCCTCCATCGCGATCTTCGGCGGCTTCGTGCTCTATCAGTTCTACCAGTTGCATCTCGGCTACTCGTTATTCCTCTGGGTGGTTACCGTCGTCGACATTTTGGTCATCGGTCTCATCGTCCACGAATATCGTTACGTGAAAAAACACGGCTTAAAACAAAAAAGCGGCTTTGCCGCCTGATTGCGCTTTCGTTCTGATCGACGAGTTACGATGGCCACGCCCGCAGTTCCGCGCCATTGTCGCCGACCGCGATGTAGGTGCAGGGATCGTCCGTCCAGGAGCCGCTGTTCAGGTAGCGGATGCCTTGTCGCGTGTCGATGCGTTCCGACGCTTCGTGCGTATGGCCGCAGAGAACGACATGCGCGTTTTTTTCCGGGGCGTAGCCCAGCGCGCCTGCGGCGACTGCTTTCGCGCAGCCCGTGATTTTTTTTGTTTTCTTTTTGATGAACCGGCTCACGCGAAGATTCGGATCCATGCGCTGGAACGTGTCGAAGAGCCACGTCGTTGGGCGATGGACGAGGGGATGGTTCGTCCATGGGCGGTCGAACTGATGGCCGTGGAGCGCGAGATAGCGTACGCCGCCGTGCTCCCAGGCGAACTCCTTCGCCGCGATGAATCCCGCCGCGCGGCCTTCGTCGCGGTACGCCGCATCATGGTTTCCTTCGAGCCAGATGATCTCCGTTTTCGGATCGGTCCGCGCGGCGAGCGTGCGGAGGTACGAAAGAAAATCGAGATGCGCGGACGTAAGGCGGCGCCGGTGCGGCCGGTCGATGATGTCGCCGTTCAAAATGAGGCGCTTGAAGGTATGCGCCTTGAGCATTGCAAGCGCTTTGTCGGCGCGGCTCACGGGCGAGCCGAGGTGGAGGTCAGAAATAACAATGGTATCCACGTCCGTTCCCATGCTTTAGAGCATGTCGGAAAACCTCCTTTTCGGCAAGAACGGCGTCTTTTGAACTCTAAAAACGGATAAGTGTATACTAAAAGCAGCGGGTTTTGAAATAGGAGTTTCCCATGAAGCGTACGACGAAATTTTTGATCGCCATCGCTTGTATCGGCGCGTTGGGTCTCGCGGTATTGAGCGCCCGGTTTTTCTTCGACTCGTATCTGAGGAAGGAAGCCGCAATGATCCCGAAGGAGATCACGCCGGAAAATTATTTCCGTCTTCTCGGCGCCTTATCGCGTTTGCCGGGTACGCGGATGCCGTTCAGCGCGCATCCGCATCCGACGATCGAGGGCGGCCCGGGTGTTGTGGCATGGAAGCGCGGGAGCGGAAGTATCGTGGCGGACATTCGGTTTCCCGATGCGGCCCGACTTGCGGATCCCGAAGCGCGTAATGCAAGGGTTTTCATCGACCTTCCCGCTCCGATCGATCTTTCAAACGCAGTGCTCATGGCGCGCGCGCAAGTGTACGGCAATCTTGTCATGAAGGGCGGTTCGTTTTCCCGCATCAAGTTCGAACTATACGATGTGAATGGTCGGACGCTGCTCGGCCCGAATGTGCGCGTGACGGGCGTCGGCAAAGACATTCCGCTCATCGTGCGGCCAACGCTCAGCTCGCCCATTCCCACCGGATTCGCCGATCCGCAATTCGACCTGTCGCGCGTGAAAAGAATCGTGGTGCGCTTCATGATCGGACAATCGCTCGGCGCCGGTCGCGCGCAAGCGAATGCGCCTTTCCGGGGATCGCTGCTCATCGACCAGATGATCGTCGTGCACGATCTCGACCTCATCAAGAAGTTTTTCCCCGTTCCCGATGCCCGCCGTGTCACCGAGAACAAGATCAATCTCGGTTACGAACTCCGCAAGCGCAAGTGGCGGATGGAGAAGGAAGATTTCTTCGTGGGCGTGAACTACCCCTGGCGGAATTACGGCTGGGATTTCGGGAAAAATCCGTGGAGGAACGATCCTCTGCGCGACGGCTGGGCGATGCATGAGGACGAGCTTACGCGGAATTTCGCGCGTTTGCGCGCCGCGGGCGTGACCTACGTGCGCTTCTTCGTGTTCTGCGATGCGCGCACCGGTTTCGTCGTGACGCCGAAAGGATATGCCATCGGTCCATACGTACTCGAAGACACGGAGGCGATCCTCCGTGCCGCGTCGAAAACGAATATGAAGCTGATCCCGGTACTCTTTGATTTCGGCATCGGCAACACCGAAGGCAACGAGTACGACGCGCCCGGACATCCCGAACTCGTATTCTCTCCGAAGAAATACGCGTTCCTGACCGAAGCCGTGCTTCCGTTCCTGCGGAAGCTCGACGCGCTGAACGACCGGTACGGCCGGCCGATCGCCTACCTCGATCTTATGAACGAGCCCGATAATATGGCGCTGCTCGTCGTTCCCGGCTATTACCGGGCGCTCAAGGCGTGGCTCGAGGATCTCGCGGTGATCGTGCACGAGGAAACGAGCATGAAGGTGACGCTCGGCGCGCGCAGCTTCGCCGATTTCCGCCGCTGGTGGAGCGGTATGGACATTGACGCCTACCAATTCCACTTCTACGAGAATATGGCTATCGAGATGCCGCCTATCGCGACCGATGTGCCGAAGAAAACGCTTGGCATCGACGAACCGGTCTTCTGCGGCGAGCTCGATCCGAACGGCATGGCGATAAATATCCCGCGTCTCAAGGAGCAGGGATATGACGGCGTCCTCGTCTGGAGCTACAAGGCGGGTGACGGCTTCGGCGTCGACCTCGATAATTTGAGAAAGACCGTCGAAGCGCTCAAGGAAGAACCGAAAAAGAAAGCAGGTGAAAAATAGACGGGCCCGATTATAATCGGACCCGTTTTTTCTATTCTCAAGACGCTTCCCGTTCTTCTTTTTGCCAAACTCGCCGTAGCGGTTTAAGATAATATGCAATAACCGCGTTCAGCAATTAGTAATTAGAAATTAGAAATTTCCGACATGCTTCTTTCCCGCGACCAGATCGCAAAACACATGAAGGGCGGCACGATCGTGATCGATCCTTTCAATGATCGCAATCTGAAAACCACGAGCTACGATGTGACGCTCGGTCCGTGGTTCTGGCGCGAACGGCATCCGGGCGGCCGCGCTTCGGTGCATAATTTATATGACGAATCTTCGACGAAAGACGTCTGGTCCGGGCCGTTCGAAGCGGAGCCCGCGTCGGCGGTTGCCGAACGCCTCGGTAAAGAGCTCAAGAATGTTCCGGGAGACGCGAAAGTAATCCTCCTCGAGCCGGGCGAAACGATCCTCGCGCACACGCTTGAATTCATTGGAGGCAAGGATATTTGTGTGGCGAAGATGTACGCACGGTCTTCCATGGGCCGCAATTTTGTCGAGGTCTGCAAAGACGCCGGCTGGGGCGACGTGGGCTACTTCAATCGTTGGACGATGGAGGTCACGAACAACTCGCGCTATTTTTCCATTCCTCTTGTCGTCGGCCGCCGCATCGCGCAGATGGTGTTCTACGAAGTCGCGCCGCTCGCAGCCGCGAAAATAGATTACGTGGGCGAAGGCGGCAAATATCAAACGTCGCAGAGCTTGGACGAACTCAAAAAAACCTGGAACCCGCAGATGATGGTGCCGAAGATGCACAAGGATTGGGAAATCGCGGCGGGGAGATAGTGCGCAGTGATATATAGCCGGGGGCGCAGAACGGTGAGTTGGTCGAAGTCCATCACTTCTGATTCCGCGCGACTTTTTATGCGTCATCCCGGAATCCCGCTGCGGCGGGATGTCCGGGATCCATACTTATTGAATAAAAAAACATGGACCCCGGATATCGCCCGCTTCGTTCGCAATTTCGTCGGGACGGTTGGGATACCGCCGCCACGATGCGGCGATAGTTCATTTTTCCGGGATTAGTTATACAATATATGCAATGCGCGACAAAGCTATCGAAAAACTCATTGCCGTCGAAACCAAGCGCCAAAAAGAAACGCTCGATTTGATCCCGTCCGAAAATATCGTCTCGAAGGACGTGCTCGCGGCACTCGGGTCGCCGCTCGTGAATAAATATTCCGAAGGATATCCGAAGAAGCGCTATTATGCCGGAAATAATGTGATCGACGATGTCGAGCTTTTGGCGCAGGAGCGCGCGCGGAAGGTATTTCGCCTCGGGAAAGAATGGGGCGTGAACGTCCAGGCGCTTTCCGGTTCCGCCGCGAATCTCGCGGCGTATTACGCACTGCTCGAGCCGGGCGACACAGTCATGGGCCTCAATTTGTTCTTCGGCGGGCATCTCACGCACGGCGCGAACGCGAATTTTTCCTCGCGCTTCTACCGCTCCGTGCCGTACACGCTGAATCGCGGGGGATATCTGGATTACGACGAGATCCGGAAGCTTGCGAAAAAGGAGAAGCCGAAGATGATTATCGCGGGCATCACCGCCTACCCGCGCGTTGTTGATTTCAAAAAATTTGCCGCAATCGCAAAAGAAGCAAAGGCATATCTTTTGGCTGACATTGCGCATCTTGCGGGGCTCGTGGCCGCGGGCGCGCATCCGTCGCCATTTCCGCATGCGGACGTCGTGACGACGACCACGCATAAAACGTTGCGCGGTCCGCGCGGAGCGCTCATCTTTTCGCACAACGACCGAATGAAGCGGCTCGCGAACGGCAAGGAAATCAGCCTTGCCGCCGCGATCGACAAAGCCGTTTTTCCCGGCATCCAGGGCGGTCCGCACGATAACCAGACCGCGGCGATCGCGGTCGCGCTCGGCGAAGCGATGACGCCCGCATTCAAAAAGTACGGGCATCAAATCGTGAAAAACGCGAAAGCGCTCGCGCACGAACTCGCGCATCTCGGCTTCGATCTCGTCTCCGGCGGCACGGACAATCATCTTTTGCTTCTCGACCTCACGAATCTCGGCATTTCCGGCCGCGAAGCCCAGGATCGGCTCGAGAAGAACGGCATCATCGTAAATCGCAATACCGTTCCCTACGATCAGCGATCGCCTTTCGATCCATCGGGCATCCGTATCGGCACGCCGTCGCTTGCCGCGCGCGGTATGAAAGAAAGCGATATGAAAAAAGTGGCCGAATTCCTGCGCGCCGTGCTCGTGCTGAATGCGGACGTATCCGCGAGCGTGAAAAAGCTTTGCCGCAGGTTTCCGCTGGAATATTAAAATAACTGCTATGGTCTTTTGCGCTGGGGGCATAGGGCAGCTGCCGGAAATATGGAGCGGCGGAAGGAAGATATAAAAAACATATCCAAGATGATCATCGACGGAAAAAAGACAGCAGAGGAGCTTCTCGCGAAGCTCAAAATGCAGCCGAGGCCGGAGAAATTCATGACCGGCGTTTTGGTGGGGGACGACGCGGCATCCCGGAGCTTCCAGAAGATCAAAGAACGCGCGGCAAAGGAGCTCGGCGTGGATTATCGCATATATGAATTTCCGGCATCGCTCGGGAACGACGGCTTGCGCGATGAGGTGGGGAAGATCGCGCGGCACAAGACGTGCGGGGGAGTCATCGTGCAGCTGCCCTTGCCCGACGGGCTGAATCGGTATGCCGCGACGAATACGATCCCGCCCGAGAAAGACCCCGACGTTTTAAGCGAGCGTTCACTCGGCGCCTTTTATAACGGCCGGAATAAGGTATTTCATCCTGCCGCCGCAACGGTCTCGGAAGTTTTGCGGAGAGCGGGCTTCGACTTGAA
>DATLTV010000066.1:0-11935 GCA_035533375.1 Minisyncoccota bacterium | reverse complement strand
ACCTGCAAAGCTCATAAGCCATTCTTTTCCAAAATGCTAAGATGAAAATCATGAAAAACAAACGATTGGCTTACGAGCTTACGAGCTTACGAGCTTACGAGCTTCTATGAGCTGGTTCCTCATCGCCGTCATCGCCCAATTCGCTCTCGGCAGCGCCGCTGTTTTCGACAAGCTTCTGCTCAAAAAGGCGTTCCCGAATCCCCTGGGGTACACGTTTTGGCTCGGCATCCTCGGGCTCGCGGCGCTCGCGCTCACTCCTTTCGGTTTCGGCGCTCTCGGAATTACCTGGATGCTCGTCGCGCTTGCGGCCGGCGCAACGTTCGTGATCGCCATTCTTTTGGAATATTATGCCTTGTTCGACGGCGAAGCGTCCGGCACGCTTCCCTTGATCGGCGCGCTCTCCCCCATTGCAACGCTCGCCGCGAGCTATCTCCTCCTCGGCATCGGACTCGATCTGCTCGAATGCATCGCGTTCGCGATCCTTGTGATCGGCGGATTCCTGCTTGCGATGACCGCGGCGAAAAACGTCCGCGTAAAGGTGGCGATGCTCGCGCTCGTCGCTGCGGCATGCTTCGGCCTTACGAACGCCCTCACGAAAGCGGTGTTCCTCCACGCGAATTTCGTTACGGGATTCGTCTGGATCAAGATCGGCGGCGCGCTCATGGCGCTGCTCTTCCTCGCGCTTCCCGCCGCGCGCAGAAAGATCCTTCACCCTGCATCGAAAGATGAATTTCATAACCGCTGGGGATATTTCTTGAACCGCGGATGGGCCGGCGCCGGATCAATCTTGTTTTATATCGCTTTCGCAATCGGAAATCCCGCGCTCGTGAGTTCCACGGCAAGCCTGCAAAACGCGTTCATCTTCCTCGGCGGCTGGCTGCTCCTCAAAGAAAGATTCCGCGGCTGGTCGCGCGGCCTGAAAATCGCCGCGCTTGCGCTCATTCTCATAGGCGTGAGCGTGCTCGGGCTTCTCGACTACTTCGCGTCGCACCCGCCGAGCTCGGCCCGGCCCATTGCCTGGGGCGTCACGTTCTCCGAAAAATTTTCGATGCTCATGGGGCTCGACTGGAAAGCAAATTACGACGCGATCCTGAACGATCTCCACGCAAAACACCTCCGCCTCGTCGCCTACTGGGACCTGGTCGAGCCGCAGAAAGGACAGTTCGATTTTGCGGACCTTGATTACCAGATGAACGAAGCGGCAAAGAACCACGCGGACGTCGTGCTTGTCATCGGAGAAAAAGCGCCGCGCTGGCCCGAATGCCACTATCCGTCGTGGGTAACGGAACCGACGGACGCCGGCCGGCGCACCGAACTGCCGCCTTATCTCCGCGCAGTCGTCGACCGTTATAAAAACAGCCCGGCGCTTCTCTACTGGCAGGTCGAAAACGAACCGTTCCTCACCTTCGGCAATTGCCCGCCGATGGACGCGAACAGCCTGACGAACGAGATCTCGCTCGTGAAATCGCTCGACCCGGCGCATCCCATTCTCACGACCGACGGCGGCGAGTTCGGGCTGTGGTACGAAGCGGCAAAGCAGGGCGATGTCTTCGGCACAACGATGTACCGCCGCGTCCACAGCGACACTTGGGGATATTTCGACTATCATCTGCCGCCGTCGTACTTTTATATGAAAACCGCGCTGATCCGCTGGCTCACGGGAAAACCCGATGAAACATTCGTAAACATCGAACTCGGCACGGAGCCGTGGCTCAAGAAAGGATTGTATGAAACGACGGTCGTGGAACAGCTCCGGCACTTCGACCTGCCGTTCTTCGAAGACACGATTGCCTATGCGAAAAACACCGGTTTCAATTCATACTATTTGTGGGGCGCGGAATGGTGGTATTGGATGAAGACAAAGCAAAACGATCCGAGCTTCTGGAATTATGCGGAAAGCGTGATGCGGCAATCGACGGGCGCGACTCCTTAGCTCGAGCTATCAATCGTGTCTTTTGACGTCCCGGATTACCGGTATAGCGCCATATTCGGGGTGGTAATGGCCGAATAACAACGGTAAAACCGCCCTATTTGACTTCTTCTCCCATCAGCGGTATAATCGAACACAGTTGCAAGTGGATTTTTAAAAACTTTTCTGAGGGGTGTATTATGACGCGAGCATTGAAGTTAGACCCGACTCTTCGCAGTGCCGAATCCAGCGATTTCGAAACGGCGCTCCAGCGCAAGATCGTCGGCCAGAATGAAGCGGTTCAGTCAGTCGTGGATCTCTATCAAGTGTTCCGCGCCGGACTAAATTCGCCCGGACGGCCGGTCGGAAATCTCCTTTTTCTCGGCCCGACCGGCTCGGGAAAAACCCGCGTCGTAGAAGCCACGTCGGAGGTCATTTTCGGCGATCCGCGTGCCGTGATCAAAGTGGACTGCGCTGAATTCCAGCACTCCCACGAGGTCGCAAAGCTCATCGGTTCGCCTCCGGGATACCTCGGCCATCGCGAAACGCATCCGCTGATTACCCAGGAAGCGCTCGCGCAGTATCACACGGAAAAGATAAAACTCAGCTTCCTCCTTTTCGATGAAATCGAGAAAGCAAGCGACGCTCTCTGGCAGTTGCTTCTCGGAATCCTCGACAAGGCGACACTCACCTTGGGTGACAACCGCCGCGTCGATCTTTCGCAAACCATGATCTTCTTGACGTCGAATCTCGGCGGCGTGGAGATTACGGAGCTCATGACCGGCAAAATGGGATTTGCGCCGGGCGTACAGCCGGAATCAAAGCCGAAGCTCGATGAAAAAATCGAGCGGACGGCTTCCGAAGCCGCCAAGCGCAAGTTCTCTCCCGAATTCATGAACCGTCTCGACAAGGTCGTTGTCTTCCATCCGTTGCGATCGGAACAGCTCAAGCTGATCCTCGAAATCGAGCTCGGGATGGTCCAGCAACGTGTGCTCGAAACGGCAAAGGGGAAATTCCTTTTCAGCGTGACGAACGCGGCGAGAGAATTCCTCCTCCGTGAAGGAACTGACCTCAAGTACGGCGCCCGGCACCTGAAGCGGGCGATCGAACGGTATGTTGTCTACCCGATGGCAAGTTTGCTCGCTACCGATCAAATACGCCTGGGCGACATGCTCTCAATCAATTGGAATGGCGAAAGCCACTCCCTCACGTTCACGAAAGAAGCGGAAGGAGCACTCGTGACTGTTGGCCCGTCGGTTCCGGAAGCAGCTATGGCTGCAGGTGCCGCTCAGGACAGCGAGGAAACGCCCGTGGCCATTCGCCGCAGCAGAACCGGGGCGACTCAGCCGCAAGCGGTCCCACAGCGGAAAGAGGACGACATAACCTAACGCACCATTCCTCCGAGAAACAATCCACACAGAGGACGGATACGCATTCCGCCCTCTTTTTATGGCAAACGCTTTCAATACTTCACCGTCATCCCGGATCCGCCTTTGGCGGAGTCCGGAATCCATGCCGATAGCATCCCTCGATACTTGCCGGGGAAAACAACGGCCAACATTGCAAATTAAAAAGCCGGAGTATTTACTCCGGCTTTTTGCCGTTCGCACAAGCGAGGCTGTCCCGTATCTTGTGTTTCCGGTGGTATGCGGAAAGCTTCGGTTCGAGAAGCGCGTCGAGCTCCTTGCGAAGCATCACGCCTTCCGATTTTCCGGCGAACACTTTTTCGATTTTGGCGATCGGCGCTTTGCCGAAAAACGCGAGAATGCGCCGCGCCCTTTGTTCTTCGCGACACACAAGCAATGCGGCGTCATCTTCAAGCGCCTCTATGAACGCGAAACTTCCTTCGATGATATCGTTGTCGTCCCGCAACAGAGCAAAGCGGCCGTATCTTTGAAGCGATTTTTTTCTGCAGTGCCCGGACTCGACAAGTAATTTTGTCAATTCCGCCGCCGCTCTCATGTCGGATCCATCGCTCAGGCTTTCGGACAAGCCGCATAGGCGTTCGGCTTCTACGCCGCCAAATATCGCAGCAATTTGATCGGTGAACATTCGGACGGTTTCGATATGATAGTTGGCATCGTCCTCCACCGTCATACCAAGCGAACGAAGCCCCGGACGCATAGAAACGAACCGCGCAGGCAATCCGAGCGCCCGCCCTACGATGTAGTGGCCGAGTTCGTGCACCCTGACCCGCTTTTCTTCAGCGGCAGAAAGCTCATGTCCCGTCGGAGCATCTATCTCGCCCAATACTTGCTCGACGAACGTTTTAAGCAGACGTTCTTCGGTGAGCTTCGGCTCGCGCGAATGCCGTTCTTTCTTTGCCGCTTTGATCATGACTTCCTTCACCGCCGCAAAATACGTTTGATCAACGAGGCTTTTGAGTTGCGCCTGCGAAGGGCTGCTCGCAATCGACACAATGCTCGCGAGGTCGATACCTTCGTCGTGAGGATAGCTCCCGAGAAATCCTTCGACCAGTTTGATCTTCTGCGCGTGGTCCGGATACGAGAGCGCAACCACCGTCTCAATCCTGCCGGGCATGAAAAGCGAGCTGTGGCTCAGTTTCCTCGGATCGGTCTTCGAAGTAACGACCACGAACACGTTCTCGCTCCGGACGGAAAATCCGTCGAGTTCGGTTTCGAATTGCGTGAGCGCGTCATCCTTCGCATGCACCGTCATCCAGTCGTCGAACTGGTCCGCAAAAATCACGATCGGGCGCTTTTCTTTCTTCGCCCGTTCGGCGCAGAAAGTAAAGAGATTTCTTACGTCGCGCGGCTGCCACACGTGAAAACCGTCCTTCGTTTCCACCGGAAACTTCCGCATATCGACGAAAGCCGCGCCGCTCGCGCTCGCAATATATCGCGACAAATAGGTCTTGCCGGCCCGAGGCGGTCCCCAAAAAATAACTCCCTTCGAGAACGGAAGGTTCCGGTAGCGCTCGAAGTGACTGAGGTAATCGACGATCTCTTCGACCTGGCCCATCACATGGTCCGCGCCGAAAATCTGATCGCGCGAAACCTTCAGAAAATCAGACGGATCGCGAAACACGAAATCCCGCTGGCGCTTGTACTGCCGCGCCGCGTCTTTTGCGGATGCCATACGGCCTCCTTTATTCCTTATTCAATCCAACTGCTTTGAGCATAGCTCAAGGGCACGGAAATGTGCAAGCGAGGATGCACAAGCTCGTTGACGGCAGAATCCGGAGCAATAGGATTCCGCCGCCAACGAGCTTACAACAGATGCGCCACGTCCCGCACGGTAAGCAGGAGCATGAGTCCGATCAAAAATGCGAAGCCGGCGGTATTCACCCAGTTCTCGACGCTCCGCGGAATCGGCGAGCCTTTTATTTTTTCGATGATGATCATAAAGAACCGCCCGCCGTCGAGCGCGGGGAACGGAATGAGATTCACGACGGTAAGATTGATGGAGATCACGCTCACGAGCTGTACAAGATAGATAAGTCCGATCCTCCCCGTTTCCTCGGCTACGGAGAAAATACCCACCGGTCCCACGACGCCGGGCAGGAGCGAGGCATGCGCAAAAAGACCGACAATGAGCGCCCAGAGCGCGCCGAAAGTAACCGGGACGAGAAGCGCCGACTCTTCAAGCCCCATCCAAAGCGAAGCAAAAAATCCGTGCCGCGCTTCGCCCGCTTCCGCAAGCGCAACACCCACGGCGCCGTCATTCGGCGGCGGATTCACCCGTGGCACTACGTTGAAGAACAGGTCTTTGCCATCGCGCGTGACACTAAGCGAAATCTCCTGCCCCCGGTGCGCATTGACGTATGAAATAAAGCTCTGTGCATCGGTAAAGCCCCGTACGACATCGCCCGATATGACACCCGCCTGCGCCGCAGGCGATCCCTGCTCCACATCGGTGATCACGAGCGCTTTCGGCGATCCGACCATGAAAACGGCGGAGACAAGGAGCCATCCGATCACGAAATTCACCGTAACCCCGGCAAGCATGACAAGCGCACGCTTCCAAGCCGGGGCGAAAGCGAAAAGGTGTTTTTTCTCTTCTTTTGAAACTTCCCCGGCGATGCCGCCTTCGATGCCGGGAGCAGGATCGTTCTCCCCCGCGATCTTCACAAATCCGCCGAACGGAATCCAATTCAAACTGTATTCGGTCTCGCTCCCCTTCGGCCGCCAGGCGAAGATCCGCGGCGGGAAGCCGAAGCCGAACTCGTCTACCTTCATCTTGAACGCTTTCGCCACGAAAAAATGCCCCGCTTCGTGGGCAAGGATGAGAAAGGCAAGGCCGATAAAAACGAGAATAATAATGAGCATGTAAGTTGTTTTTAATATAGCAGAGATGAGCTCAAAACGAAACGGCAACCTGCGAGCAACTTCCTCCTATCGAGAATACGGCGACGTTGTCATCCCGGATAAGCTTGTCCCGTACCGGGATACGGGATCGCGCGACGATTTTCCGGGACGACGCGCTCTACTCCCCGAGTTCTTTCAATTTATTCCCTACCGCCGCCTCCACTTCGGCATTTACCTTATCCACTGTTTTCTGCGCCTTTTCCTTTGCTTTGAACGCTTCATCTTCCGTAACCTCTTTTTTATTCTCGGCGTCTTTGAGCCGCTTCATCGTTTCGTCACGCTTTGCGCGGACCTGAATGCGGGCCGCTTCCGCGGTTTTTTTGATAACCTTCGTAAGCTCTTCGCGGCGTTCGTTGCCGAGAGCCGAAAGAGACGCGAGAATATTGTTCCCGCTATTCGTCGTCGAAAGCCCGATATGGGCGTTATTAATCGCGTTCATCACGGCGCCCACGGCGGCTTTATCCCAGACGGTAATCTGGATCGTCCGCGGCGGCAGGATGGAAAGCGACCCGAGCTCGCGAATCGAAAGCACCTGTTCGTAGAGATTCACTCTGAGATCCTGCACAAGCTCCGGCGACGGCCGATTGCCGCGGATCTGGCCGAAATCCTGCTTCAGCTTGTTCGCGACTGCCGCAAGCGAAATTTCAAGATCTTTGATAAATTGGTCGGATTGGGAGGGCATCGTTTTTCGTATGTCGCCCTCGCGAAGGCGAGGGTCCATGCTTTCGAATGACTTATCTGGAAGCGTGGATCCTCCGCCTTCGCGGAGGACGACATAAGCTGATCAAGTAAATAAATTTTCCATTTGCAATTTCGGATTCAAATTATAATTTGCGACATTCTGCCGCAATGCGAGAAACTTGTGCCAGCGGGCGATACGTTTTGCGTCCGCGAATCCCTCGGCCGCGACCGCGAGAATCATGGCGTCGAGCAGTCTCCCGAGATCGAACGCCTCGTCATCCATCATTTTCTTGAGCATTTCCTTCCGTTCCCCGCTTGTTGATTTTAACAAATTTTGCGCCGATTTCAAATGCGCACGGAACTCCTCATCATGCGCCATTCTCCATGCAAGTCCCGGTTTATTCGCCGATTTTGCAACGAGGGAGGAAATGTCTGCCCTGGCTTTGGCGCCGACGGGCTTTTCTTCTGTCGCACTTTCCGTGAGCCATGCAAAAATTTCTTTTTCCGGCACGGTGCTGAAATAAATCTTTTGCAGGCGCGAGGAAATTGTAGGCAGAAGACCGTCGATATCATTCGTAATAAGAATAAGAAGCGATGACTGCGGCGGTTCCTCGGTGATTTTCAACAGCGCATTCTGCGCCTCGGCGGTCAAAAGCTCGCCGTCATCGATGATCGCCGTGCGCCGTGCGCTTGCGCCCGGTTTCTGCCAGAGAAAGCCCTTCAGTTCGCGCACGGCATCAATGCCGATCTCGTCGCTTTTCTTTTCGGGATTGAGGCGCCTTGCGAACGCGACGTCGATCGTCATCGAATCCTGTAACGGTTCGCCCTCGCGCAGCGCCTCGAACTTACCATCCCAACTTTTGCCGGGCAAAAATTTGGATGGCGAGCCTTTCTCGAGGAACTTTGCGAGTGCCTGCGCCGTTGTCCGCTTTCCGACCATCGAAGGGCCGAAAAAAATATAACCGTGCGAAAGACCGCCCGATTTCGCAAGGCGCTTCAGATCCGCAATAATTTTTGAATGGCCGATGAGCATAATTAACAACCGTTGTCATCCCGGGCTTGACCCGGGATCCATACCTTAACTTTAATAAATCATTTTAAGCGTATAGATCCCGGACTCCGCCAAAGGCGGATCCGGGATGACAAATTATCTTGATTATAGCCCAACTGCACTTTTCGCGTACAACTCCACCGTATGCCGCGCATTCGGTTCGATGTCCAGATCGCGAAGCGCCGCGCGCGCCGGCATCCAGATGAACTCTTCCGCCTCTTCGTTCAAAACAACGTTTTTGCTTCCGACGCGAACAACATTGTCCACAAATACATGGCTTACGTCTTTTAAATAGTAGCCGGAGTACTTGATCTGGTCGAAAGTGGCCAAGTGCTCGCCCACAACGCCCTGCAAACCCGATTCCTCGCGCACTTCGCGGAGCAATGCCTCTGCAAGCCGTTCATTGCGGCGCACTTTGCCGCCGATTATAGAATAGCGACCGCCCCATTTATGCGTTTTTACGAGCAGGATTTCTTGTTCTTTTTTCGAACTGTCAGCGTATTCAATGATGCCGCCGACGGTTACGACCGATCCCGGCACGATCAGGTCTTCCCAGAGCGCCTGGATTACCAGCTCGTTTTGATGCACTTCGGGTTCCGGCAGTTTGCCATATTCCAAAATATATTCCGTCAAAAGTTCCGGATGCCAAACGGAATTTTTATGGACATACGCCGGATGATTTTTCGGCGCTTCCATGAAAAAACAGCGCACATTCGAAAGCTGCGCGATGCCGAGTTCATAGGACGCGCTCGCGCCGATGTATCCTTCAGGATCGATAAAGTAACTGAAGCCGCTCGGACCAAGTTTTTTCAGGTTATGCAGATAGCGCAATTCAATAAGGCGCTGGTCTACTGCTTTATCGGATTCGAGAATCGCAAAACCGTCTTCGAACCGCGCGATATCCGCCGCTGCAGGCGCGAGCACTTCGATCCCCGCACGCTCGAATATCTGCCGCACGCGCTGGATTTCCGCAAAGTGTTTACGGAAACTGCCGTGAATGACGGCGCGGAATTGCGCGCTACTTCGTCCCAGCGCAGGCTGGGATCCAGAACTTCCTTTTATGGGTTTGGGATCCATACGAGACCTGGATCCCTGCTTTCGCAGGGACGAAGGAATAAGGCCTACCGTTTATTGAGTAGCGTCCGCTTATATGTGTCCAAATGCCCCAAAATAAGGCCGGTGCCCTTGGCGACGCAGAAAAGCGGGTCTTCGGCCACATAGGCCTGAACGCCCAGGAATCGCTCCAGGAACGCGGCCAGGTGATGGAGTTGCACGCTCCCGCCCGAAAGGATAATCCCCTTTTCCATGATGTCCGCCACAAGCTCCGGCGGCGTTACATTGAACACGTTCTGAATCGAATTCGCAATTTCGATGAGTAGCGGATGCAATGCCTCTGCAATTTCATTCGAGTTGATTACGATATCTTTCGGCAATCCCGTGATGAGGTCGCGACCGCGCAATTGATACTCCATTTTCTCTTTCGTGGGCATCGCAGAACCGATTTCTATCTTCACATTCTCTGCCGTTTGCTCGCCGATCGCGAGCGAATACTTTTTCTTCACGTAATCGCTGATCGCCTGGTCGAACTTGTTGCCAGCGATGCGCACGGAGGCCCACGAGACGATATTGCCCAAAGCGATCACGGCGACTTCGGAAGTGCCGCCGCCGATGTTGATAATCATGTTTCCCGAGCGCGCGTTGATGGGAATGCCTGCGCCGAGCGCTGCGAGGATTGGCTCGCGCACGATGAACGCGTTCCGCGCGCCGGCTTCTTTCGCGGCGTTCACGACCGCGCGGCGCTCCGTCTGCGTGATACCCGCGGGAACGGAAATCACGACATCGGGCCGGATGATATTCGCCCATCCGATCGACTTCGAGATGAAATAAGTGAGCATCGCCTTCGTGATGTAATAATCCGCGACGACGCCGTCCTTGAGCGGCCGGTAGGCCACGATTTCGTCGGGCGTGCGGCCGATCATTTCCTTCGCTTCCACGCCCACGGCGAGCACCGAATTTTCCGGCTTCGTGAGCGCGACAATCGTGGGTTCGTTGATGACAAATCCCCTGTTCGGCACGAAAACCACCGTGTTAGCGGTGCCGAGGTCAATTCCGATTTTCTTGGTGAACATTACGCTTATTGAAACAAAAAAACGAGTAAATAGCAACGCTTGACGGAGATGATATTTTGTGCTAATATGCCATCAGATTCCCGAATCGACGAAAATCCTCGTAAAGCAGAAAACCTTGGTAATCCAAAAAGCGATCAACACCACGCTTTTCATAGCGATCGTAATGCTTGCAATGATAGTGTCTGCGGGTTGCATAAACCAGGCGCCACGGTCTTACGCGCCCTACGGAACAGTACGCTCGGTATGGATCGAAACGCACGGTCAGAACATGAGAACAGTTATCGCCCTCGCTCCCGACAACGATCCAAGGCAACTTATCACCATTGAATTCAATTCCGTGGAACCGGCATTGTGGAAAAACTTGCATGCCAAGATGGTGGTCGAGCGAACCAGTGATTTCGACGGCGGATATTGTCCGTATGACGGCAGGCCGTTTTTCAAGATCGCACAGCTCGAACAGCTGAGTTGATTCCATCCTCAAGCCCGGCGCCATCCGAAATAATCGGACGGCTTTTTTATTGCAATATTGTCATCCCCGCCCCGTGTCGCGGCACGGGGCAAACTCCACCGAGAATCCATACTTTTAAAAATAATCCTAGTGGTATGGATCCCGGACATCCCGCCGCGGGCGGGATTCCGGGATGACATATCGAGTGGCTTACGAGCTCGGTAGACGAATCGCCATTGTCATGCGATTCGGCGTTCACGAGCTTACGAGCTTCTCTTAATCTCCGCTCCCAGATTCCTCAGCCGTTCATCGATATTTTCATACCCGCGGTCGATTTCTTCGATGCCGCTGATTTCGGTTTCACCATCCGCGACAAGCGCGGCAATCGCGTCCACGATCCCGCTCCGAAGGTCGCGTACGTGGAATTTTCCGCCGCCGTGAAGCTTGGTCGGCCCATGGATTAAGGCGACATGCCCGAATTTCTTTCCGGCGAAGCGGCACCAGGATTCATCGGGGCAGTCGGCAAAGACCTCGATCTTCGCGCCGATTGAGTTCAGGTCTTTCGCGTAGCCGAATCGATCTTCATAAATAGTTTCGTGGATCATCGAATCTCCCTCCGCTTGCGTAAGCACGACCGCCAAGGGCTGCTGCCAGTCGGTCATGAAGCCGGGGTGAACGCCGGTTTCAATGTGAAGCGGCTTCAATATATTCGGCCTTGAGAAAACAATCCCTTCTTTTTTCACTTCATATTCCGCGCCCAAGCGCCGCACAACGTTCAAAAACGTGATCAAATGGTCCTGGAGCGCGCCTTCGACGAGGATTTTTCCGCCGGTCGCGATCGCAAGACAGGCGAAGGAAACCGCTTCGTTGCGGTCGGGAATCACTTCGTGCTCGACGCCCCGGAGCTTTTTTACGCCTTCTATATATATGTCGCGGTTTGCGCCAAGCTCGATGATCGCGCCCATTTTCTGGAGCATTTTCACGAGCGACATGATCTCCGGCTCCAAAGCGGCGTTCAGAATAACCGTATTCCCTTTCGCGAGGACTGCGGCAAGGATCACGTTTTCCGTCGCGCCCACGCTCGGAAAATGCATTCTGATCATCGCTCCATGAAGCCCTTTCGGCGCCACGGCGCGATAACTCTTGGGCAGCAGCGTGATCTCCGCCCCCATCGCCTCGAGCGATTTCAAATGCAAATCGACCGGTCGGTGGCCGATCTTATCGCCGCCCAAAATCGGCACTTCTGCTTCACCCGCGCGGGCGAGGAGCGGCCCGAGGGCGAGAATGGGAATGCGATTGCGGCGCGTGAGTTCGATCACGCAGCTCGAAGCGATACGCGGCGTACAAATCGTGAGCGCATGGTCTTTCCGCGAAATCTCCGATCCGATC
>DATLTV010000065.1:0-10336 GCA_035533375.1 Minisyncoccota bacterium | reverse complement strand
CAAAAGGCTTGCCGCTATGTCCCTGCTTCACGCCGCCCGCAACCGATTCCAAAAATTTCGCGTTCATGAGGAACGACATTGCGTAATGGACGATGGCGAATTCAAGAAGCACGGCGTCCCCCTTCAAATACGCGAAGCGGCTGCCGGAAACTTTGGACGCGGTTTCCGTATCGATGAGCCCCAGCCGCTCGCCGAGCTCCATGTGGTCCAACGGCTTGAAATCGAATTTCCGCGGTGTGCCGTTTTTGCGGATCACCTTGTTGCCCGATTCGTCTTCGCCGACCGGTGTGTCCTCCGACGGCACATTCGGGATCTGCTTCCAGATCGCATCCCGCTTTTTTTCCAATTCTCCGAGCTTTTCTTCTCCCGATTTTATTTCTTCCTTGTTCTTTTTCGCCTCTTCGATCTTCCGCTCCGCGGAAAGTTTTTTCTGCTCCGCCCGCTTTTCGTCGATTGCCGCCGTGAGCTTCCGCCACTCGAGATCGAGCGCCAAAAACTCGTCCACGAGCTTCGGGTCGTGTTTCTTCGACGCAATCCCCTTTTTGACCTTATCCGGCTCCTCACGGAGCAATTTGATATCGAGCATGGATATATTTCATCTTATAAAATCCTTTGTCATTTGCCAAATAACGCCTTTCGCGACCGGCGCATTGTCCGCCGCAGCCGGACGACTATGCCAGGCAGTAGTGCGACCGACGACTTCCTTCTTTCCGATACGGAATTCGTGAAAAAACCGATCCGAATTTTGATCGGTTTTTTTTCCGGAGCCCACGAACCGTTGCAAAGCGGTAACGGTAGTTCATTTGAAACTTCGCCTGAACGGCTTATAATAGTAAAACAATGGCTAAGCACGAATCCGACAAGCAAAACCTCGACCATATCCGACATTCTTTGGCGCATCTTTTGGCCGCCGCCGTGCTCAAAAAATTCCCTGATGCGAAGCTCGGCATCGGGCCGACCATAGAAAACGGCTTTTATTATGATTTCCTCCTGCCACAGCCGCTTGCTCCCGCGGACCTTAAAGAATTCGAGAAAGCGATGAAAAAAATGGTGGGCGCGAAGCTTCCTTTCACCGGCCAGGAAGTGACGACCGCGGAAGCAAAAAAGCTTTTTTCCGCCGGAAGCGGATCCGCCTTTGGCGGAAAAGACCAGCCGTTCAAGCTCGAGCTCATCGAAGAATTTTCGAAAGAAGATAAAAAACTTACCGTGTACCGCACGGGCGATGTCTTTATGGATCTTTGCCGCGGCGGGCACGTGGAGAACACTTCCGAGATCAACGCGGATGCATTCAAGCTCGATAAGATCGCGGGCGCCTACTGGCGCGGCAGCGAAAAAAATCCGCAGTTGCAGCGGATCTACGGACTCGCGTTCGGCAACAAGAAGGAGCTCGACGATTACTTGAAACTGCTCGAGGAAGCGAAAAAGCGCGACCATAAGGTGCTCGGTCCCGCGCTCGATCTTTTTACGTTTTCGGAACTCGTGGGACCGGGGCTTCCGCTCTGGACGCCCAAAGGCACGCTCGTGCGGAATCTGCTCGACGACTTCGTCTGGCAGCTCCGCAGGGCGCGCGGCTACCTGCAAGTCGACATCCCGCATATCACCAAAAAAGATCTCTACGAGAAAAGCGGGCACTGGGACAAATTCAAGGACGAGCTCTTCAAAATCGAAACGCGCGAGGGCCATATCTTTGCCATGAAGCCGATGAACTGCCCGCATCACGCGCAGATTTACGCGCGGAAGCCGTGGAGCTACCGCGAACTCCCCCAGCGCTACGCGAACACGACGAAAGTCTACCGCGATGAGCAGTCGGGCGAACTCGCGGGGCTCGCCCGCGTGCGCGCAATCACGCAGGACGATGCGCACGTCTTCTGCCGCGCTTCGCAAGTGAAGGAAGAAATTTTCAAGATATGGGACATCGTCTCCGAATTCTACGGCGCCTTCGGCTTCACGCTTTCCATGCGCCTTTCGCTCCACGATCCGGCGCATCCGGAAAAATATCTGGGCACGCCGGCAATCTGGAAAAAAGCGGAAGGTGAATTGCGCGAGCTCGTGAAAGAGCGGGGCGCGGAAGCGATCGAAGCTCCCGGCGAGGCGGCGCTCTACGGACCGAAGATCGATTTCATGGGAAAAGACGCCCTTGGCCGCGAGCACCAGGTCGCGACGATCCAGCTCGACATGAACCAGCCGGAGCGGTTCGATCTTTCCTGCACGAACGAAAAAGGAGAAAAGGAACGGATCGTCATGATCCACGCGGCGATCATGGGCTCGATCGAACGCTTCCTCTCCGTGATCATCGAGCACTTCGCGGGAGCGTTTCCCGCCTGGCTCGCGCCGGTGCAAGTCGCGATCCTTCCGATCGGCGAAAAATTTTTGGCATATGGAAAAACGGTTCGCGACGCGCTTGCGGCGCAAGGCATCCGCGTAGAACTGGGCGATGCGGACGAATCCCTCGGCAAGCGCATCCGCGCGGCGGAACTCATGAAGATCCCCTATATATTGGTCGTAGGCGAAAAGGAGGAAGCGGCGAATTCCGTCGCCGTGCGCAGCCGTTCCGCCACCAAGGCTGCGGAAGGAAAGAATGGCGACGAAGGGGCGATGCCCTTAAAATCGTTTTTGGAAAAAATCGACCGCGAGATTCGGGAAAAGACGCTTTAAAAAATAAAAAAACGGACATTGTCCGTTTTTAAAATCCAAAAGGAGGGAGGCCTGCCGCGCGCGGCGGCAGGCCCATTGGAGGGGGGTCGTGGCGAGAGGAAAAATGAACCCGTGAAATTCCTGGATTTAAGCGCCGCGCTCGATGAGCGAAAGCCGCGCAAGGCTTCGCTTCACCGTCACGCCCGCGGGATGACAATCCGATTGTATGATCGCTTTGCGCCCCTTTACCAAGAGGATCGTTCCGCGACACAATCTGCGATTCATGAACGAAACTATTACGTTTCCATTTCTGCGGCTCGGATATCCCACGAAATCGCCGCGGGCGAATCCGATCTTCTTTGTGAAATAGCCGGCGGTTTTCTTCGGGGGAACCGTGGCGGACGCCTCGGCTATCGGTTGAGGAGCTTCGTTAGCAATGACGACAGGAACGTCCGATATACCGAGTCTCTCCGAAGAACGTACGCGCAACAACTTATCGAATTTCAAGAACGAAGATATCGATCCGTAAAAAACCACAAGCGTTACGATTGCCGCGAGTACTATTATCGTGATGATCATCCCCTACCTCTTTCCGCCTTTCGGCATTGGTTGTTGATTTCAAATAAAATCTGTTTAGTAGATTAGCATATTGATTTATAAAAGTCAAGTTTTTCGAACATACTTATTGAAGTGTGAAATCCTCCGCATTATTGTCCGAATCCTCGAGAACACCATCAACGAATTTCCGCGAGAGCACCTGGTTCGCTGCCGGATCCGCCGGATATGCCGCGCCTTCGACGAATTGGTTCGTGCCGGTTCCCCATGCCACCGCGTCGATCACGGTTCCGGAAGTATTTTCGATCGCGACGCTGTTGTCCGCCGCGAGCGTCGCCGTGCTCGAGACGTTCGCGCTAACGGATGCCGCAAATCCATCCATCGAGTTCGCCCATGCGAAGTAACCGCCGGATGCGACGATACTCCCCAAGGGAAATGTGCGAAGGGAATCTTCCGTACCCGTATTCGTGCGTTTGTGGAGCTTCCAACCGCTTATATCGACGGCAATGTCCGTAAGATTGAAAATCTTCACGAAATCATTCGAACTTTCGGCGCCGGCGATGCCGACTGCCGCAATCACGGGATGGCTCAAGCCGCCGGAAACGGCCGGGGTGGATGACGACGCTGCGGATGTTTCTTCCGTGTCCGAAGCGGTCACGAGAGCCGTGCTTGAGGAAATACTCGTGTCAGATGCCGTAATCGGTGCCGTACCGGATGATGCGGCTTGTGTCGCCGGCTCCGGCGCGGGAGAAACGATCGCCGGCGCGGCGACGGAAGCCGGATTCCAGACTACGGAATTTTGAGCTTTGGGCGTTCCTCCCGCGAATCCACTCGTGTGCCATCCGAGATCGGTATTATCGCGCTCGAGCGTGGCCTTTGTACTATTACTCCCTCCCGGCCAGCCGCTTGAAGCGTTTATCTCGTCAATAAGCCTGCAGTTGCCGTCGAAAAGACGAAGCCATTCTCCCGCATTCGAAAGGCCGCCGGAGTAGATGTTGTCGGCGGGAACGCCCGGTATGAAATTACCGTCGCGCTCAAGGAGGAAAAACTCGCCGAAATCGATCTTCGCGCTTCCACCGAACATGATTTTAAATTTTTCCGTCTGGTTCACGATCTGCCAGTCCGAAAGATCGACGTCCTCACCATTGTTGTTCCGCAACTCCATCCATTCGCGCCCGCTCGCCTCCGTAGCGGTTTCGCCGCTTGTGTCTTGCAACGACCCCATCCACGCAATCTCGTTCAGAAGCACTTTGTGCGTAGGCGTATCCGTCGCATTGAAATCGCACGATGGCGCGGGAGCGGCGAATGCCGTCGAGCTCGCAGCAAGCGACGGAGTGGAAGCTGGCAAATAAACTTTCGCAACGGGCGGTGCGGAAAAAAATGCGGAAGAAGACGCTGTTGTGGAAACGGACTGTGCGGTTCTTGTAGACGACGTGGCGCTTGCAGCCGGCACATCCGACGCGCCGCCGGAACCCTGCGCCGCTGTGATATATTGCGCGTTCATATTTTCCGTTTTCGGACTCTTCACGCTCGCCGATCCTTCCAAATTCGCCGAAACGGCCGCGGAAGCGATCTCCGCGGATCCAGACGAACCCGTTCCGCTTCCCAAATCGAATTCGACGGCGGCTCCGTTCCGGCCGGTCGAAAAAACGTCTCGGAACGTCTTTACCGCAACGCTTTGCGCCGAATTCCACGCACGTATGGCAGGATCAAAGCCGTAAGCGATGCCGTATGCTCCGCCGCTCGCGAGCAAAAACACCGCGGCACCCGCGCCGATCTTCTTTACTGTCCAGAATCTTTTCTTCGGCAATTCCGCTTCGTGCATGCGACCACCCTAGCACAAAGCCATCAAATAAAATTAAAAAAATAATAAAGGAAAGTTAAAATATTCCCGATTGATTCCCGCCACCCCGGGTGTATTTCGTCACCCTGAACTTGGTTCGGGATCTATGCCGTTCCTCAAAACACGAGGGGTTCTATTTCCCAAGCGATTTATTGATCTTCCTGTCTCCTTCCTGCACTTTTTTATTCATTTCATCAAGCGAATTCATTCGCTCCTCTTTTTTTACCTCTGCGGGGCCTTTTTTCACAAACTGGGCGAAATCGGCGCGTATCTTATTTTTCTCGGTCAGCCGTTTCTTTGCCGCATCTTCCCTTTCCTGCGCTAAATTACGCTCAACGCCTTCGTTCGTCCTAAATATCTGTTCCGCCCGCGACTGCGGCGGCTTTTGTACTTCGGGTTGTTCCGGTGAAAACGCCATAATATAGACGGGAATCAATTTCCCTATATTATTATACTACCCCGCCGCCGGATTTTCGGCAAATCGCCGCAAAATAGGGAGCTTATCCCGAGACACAATGCCGACAAAAAATATTTTCCGCCATTTTTCGAGGTATTTTCATTGCCCGATTGCTTTTTTGAAGACCAAAGCGCGTTTTCGGGTAAAAACGCGGACTTATGCACAGCGACGATTGCACGGCACGTGGTAAAATAGAAGAAATACTAAATTAACGCATTAAAAAATAACTTATATGCTGTTTACGAAGCATTCGTTCGCCGAAGTGAAGAAGCGCGATGGAAGAGTGGTGCCGTTCGATGAGGCGAAAATAACGAGTGCTGTTTCGCGGGCTATGCAGGTGACGCACGAAGGCAACGCGAAGGACGATGCCGAGAAAGTTTCCGAACAGGTAATCGCCGCGCTCGCGAAAAAATTCCCGAAGGGGCACGTGCCCACGATCGAAGAGATCCAGGACACCGTGGAGACCCAGTTGATCCTCATGGATTTCCCGAAAACGGCGAAATCCTATATTTTGTACCGCAAAGACCGCGCCGAAATCCGCGAAATGAAGCGGTCCATCCCGGAACGCGTGAAAAAACTCGCCGGCGAGAGCAAAAAGTATTTCAGGAACCAGCTTTCCGAATTCGTCTACTACCGGACGTACTCGAATTGGATCCCCGACGAGAATCGCCGTGAAACATGGATTGAAACCGTCGACCGCTACGTGAATTTCATGCGCGAAAATCTCGGCGCGAAACTCACGAATGCCGAATACGCGGAAGTGCGCGAAACGATTTTGAAACAAGAGGCGATGCCGTCGATGCGGCTCTTCCAATTCGCCGGCAAGGCGGCACGCACGAACAATATCGCCGCTTTCAATTGCTCGTATACCGCGCCGCAGAAGCTCGAGGACTTCGCGGAGATTATGTTCATCTCGATGTCCGGCACGGGCGTGGGGTTTTCCGTCGAAAGTCAGAACGTGCAGAAGCTTCCGCAGATCAAAAAACAGGCCGGGAAAAAAATGCCGGTTTTCGTCGTGCCCGACAGCAAGGAAGGATGGTGCGATGCGCTGACGCTCGGCTTCAAGACCTGGTTCGACGGCAAGGATATCGATTTCGATCTTTCGGAACTGCGGCCCGCAGGCGCGCGGCTCAAAACGATGGGCGGAAAAAGTTCCGGGCCGGAGCCCTTGCGCGCGCTGCTCTCCTTCACGCGGGGAAAAATCCTTTCGCGCCAGGGTAAGCGGCTTTCGAATCTCGACGTGCACGATATCTGCTGCAAAATCGGCGAAGTCGTGGTCGCGGGCGGCGTGCGCCGGAGCGCGATGATCTCGCTCTCCGATCTCGATGATCGGGATATGCGGACCGCGAAGACCGGCCAGTTCTATTTTACCGAACCCCAGCGCGCGATGGCGAACAATTCCGCGGTATACAGCGAAAAGCCGGATGCCACGCAGTTCCTCGAGGAATGGATCTCGCTCGCGAAAAGCGGCACGGGCGAACGGGGCATTTTCAACCGTGGCGGCCTGGTCTACCAGCTTCCCGAGCGGCGCAAGAAGATTTTGAAAGACAATATCAACCGCTTGGGCACGAATCCGTGCGGCGAAATCATCCTCCAGCCAAAGGAATTCTGCAATCTTTCGGAAGTCGTCGCCCGCGCCGAAGATACCGAGGAAACGCTCCTCAAAAAGACGCGGATCGCCGCGATCCTCGGCACCTACCAGTCAACGCTCACGAACTTCCCCTATCTTTCGAAGGAATGGAAGAAGAACTGCGACGAGGAACGCCTGCTCGGGGTCTCGATTACGGGCCAGTGGGACTGCCCGGCCGTGCGCGACGAATCCGTTCTCCGCAAAATGCGCGATTACGCGATCGAGGTAAATCGGGACTACGCGAAGCGCTTCGGGATCAACCCTTCCGCCGCGATCACTTGCGTGAAGCCGTCGGGCACGGTTTCGCAGACGGTCGACGCCGCCTCCGGCCTGCATCCGCGACACGCCGAATACTACATCCGCCGCGTGCGCATCGCCGCGACCGATTCACTTTTCCAAATGATGAAGGACCAGAAGATCCCCTACTTCGCCGAAGTCGGCCAGTCGGTTTCCTCGGCCACGACCTATGTCCTCGAATTCCCGGTGAAAGCTCCGGCGAGCGCAATCAAAAAAGATGATCTTACGGCGCTCGACCAACTCGAGTACTGGAAAAAAGTGAAAAATAATTTCACGGAGCATAATCCGTCCGTTACGATCTCGATCGGCGCGAACGAGTGGATCGAGGTCGCGCACTGGCTCCATAAAAACTGGGAGATGCTCGGCGGCCTTTCCTTCCTGCCACGCGAAGAACATGCGTATCTCCTCGCGCCCTACGAAGAGATCACGAAAGAGCGCTACGAAGCGATGGCGGCGAAAATGCCCGCAATCGATTTTTCACAGATCCTTCTCTACGAAAAAGAAGACACGACTGACGTGAAAAAAGAACTCGCCTGCGTGGGCGGCGTCTGCGAAATTGAAGATGTACCGACGATTGCGAAGGCATAAAGCGAAAATCGGAAATTAAAATCCCCGCCGTCCGCGGGGATTTTGTGTTATAATGGACGTTATATGAGAAACGCCATTATTTTTCTCGGAGTATGCATCGCATTCGCGGGAATCGTGGGCCTCGCCCTGATCTCCGGCGGCGGAGGCGGCCAGCAGATCCAGCCGAATACGACGGGGATGTCTTCGGACGTTACCGCGAGCACGACTACTTCCACGGATGCCGCAGGAAACCCGAACGCTTTCCTACCGGGCGGCTCCTCCTCGGACACGGCGCCGTCCCTCGCCGCGAACGGAAGCGGCGCGAATCCGGGCGTGTTCCAGTCGAGTTTCGATACGCCTCCGGTCCGATGGTCGCAGGGCAACGATAATTTTTCCATCACGGGCGCGTCGCTTGACGGCAACGAGCTTACCCTCCTCCTCACCGTTCAGCCCGGCGGCGCCGCGCACTGCATCCCGATCAGTCTGCGCTACGTTACCGACGAATCCGGAGATCTCGCGCCGCCGGATACGCAGGATTTCACTTTCCCCGACAGCGGCAATTGCCAGGGCTCGCCCGCCGCGACCTATACTGACCAGGCCGTCGTCTTCACCGTGAACCCGCCCGCGCCGTTCCTCTTCACGACCTACGGCTCCTCGAACACGTTTTTCCTCGTCGCAACGACGACGAACAATGGCGTCTCAGTCGAACTGCCGGGAACATCGGGGTAAAAAAGACACCGTCGCAACATTCCGCTGGCATCCGCCAAAAAAAAGGTCCGCAATAAACCCCGGACTTTTTTATTTTACCGGCGAGCTCCAGATCATTAGAAAATGGTTATCCAAACAGGCTGATCAGATTTTGGATTTTTCGTAACGCTTTTGGGTATCACAAACCGCTTGTAACCGCTTTTCCATCTCGCGATCCGAATTCATGGAACAATTGATCCGCATGCTACAAAAGTGACGATCGTCACTTTTGTAGCATGCGGGGTTGCGAATGTCGTGTCGCGAGTTATGCAATAACGGCGCGGACATTTGAAATTCATCCTGTCTTTTGCTAACATAATAGACGTATTCCGGCGTAGCTCAGCGGTAGAGCGGCTCCCTGTTAAGGAGATGGTCCCAGGTTCGAATCCTGGCGCCGGAGCAAGAAGGCGTGCCCGTGGGAGAACGGGATGCAGGAATCATTCTATTCGCAGTTCAAGGTGGATCTCGGCGATCCGAACCGGTTCAAGGCGCTTGGCGAACTCGTGTACGAAATCCATCGGACCGTATGGAACTACAATCATACGCGCATCCACTCAGTGCTCAAGATGCCGCCGAAACTGTTCGCCGAACGCTATCAGAAACTCTTAGAGAAAGTGTCTTAACTTTGGGGGGATTGACAATACGAACGCGGATGCTCTCCTCCAAAGCCGTGAAACGGGTTTTTGCCGGGCGTAACGATAACAAGGACCAGATTGCCTCAGCCGTTGCCGAACAATTTCCCGAACTTCTCTCGATATTGCCGCCGAAGCGGCGACCGTGGCAAAGCGAAGATTACCGGATGACGATCTTTGATGCCGCTGCTGTCGGAATCACGTATTTCGCGGAGAAGGCCCTAAAGAATCCTGTCTCGCCATAAATCCCCCCACAAGCCCCTTTCGACGGCCCCAGGGACGGAACTTAAGCCGCGCAAGTGCGGGGCTCTTCCGTGATCATCCCAACACACTGCATATCGACGATTTTTCTAGTGACAACTATTGAGGGCCAGGGTGTGCCGCTCCGTTGCGGGACGGGACAATCGTTTGGGCGTTCGACTAATCTTGAAGCTCCTCTCTTAGCCCGTCGAACATATCGTGAACGCTATCGGCCGGGGGCATCGACTCTTCCCACCTTTCGTCGTCATAGTCGCGCTCGGGTTCGGTGTTTTCGGCTTCAACCTCGTCTGCTTCGGTGTAAAGTTTTGCCACTAGCGTGCTCATATCCATTTCGAGGCGCTCGCCAACATATTCCAGGTCGCTTGCCACCTGCCGGATCCAGTCAGGATCGTTCCCCCTTGCATCCGAGGCGTAATCATCAGCAAACGAGGAGAATTCGGATTTGACGCGCTCAAGATCACTCATCGAAACTTCTTCTGCGTATTCTCCCGCAAACTGAACGAACGCACGGAATTCATCTATCGAGTCGAATGCGGAGTACAAGCATCTTCTGGCAGCCAGGAAAGCCCGATTGACCCGGCCCTGGTATTTTAGACATAAAGGTCGATCAGGTATTACCATGATGATAACATGGCCAACAAAAAGTATCATCGCGTCCCCAAGGACGTGAAGGCGGACATTCTCCGCCGCGTGAAGGAGGAAGGAATTTCAGT
>DATLTV010000064.1:0-13660 GCA_035533375.1 Minisyncoccota bacterium | reverse complement strand
TGTCCGATTACAATCGGACCGCTCTACTACTGAGCTAACCTCGCGATGAAAGTTATCCTAGCAAATATATTCCGGAAAATCCATAGGCGGCGGCCCACGGTACATTTTAAAAATACTTTTACGAACCCGGGTTCGGTTGCGTGGCGAGCCCCTTCAAATTGAGCTCCGACGCCCCCTGCAGATCGAAATAAACGGACGTATTTCCCGCTTTACCAGGATTGATTGCGACATGAAGCGTTTGCACGAGCGTCGATATTCCCCAGAAGAAATAATAGAGAAGCGCCGCGATGAAAATCACCGTGAGGCCGACCAGGATGAAATCCGGATGTTTTTTAAAAAAAGCACTCATACTATTATTGTTTGAAATATACCTGCCCGGCAAGAGAAATTTTGTATTGGGCGCCCTCGTGCGTAACGTCGAAATTCGTGAAACTGACGAGAAAACGCGGCGCATTCGATTCCACGTCGCGAACAAAGCCGATGTCGTCATTCAGATTTCCCGTTACCGACATAGAGAAGCCGTTGTATGCGGGCAGCGCTCCGGAGGTTCCGGATAACGTTTTGTCGGAAGAAAAACTTAAAGCGACCTTATGGGCGGTGGCAAGACCGTCCAGCCATTGAGGAAAAGCGATGAGTTGATCGTACGGCACGAGCAACTGGTCCATCGCCGCCTGATATCCTTTCGCCTGCGCCACGCCTTTTTCGAGATCGGCGAGCGATCCGACCGCTGTCGCGCGCTCCGCGATCAAGACGCGGTCGGCGGAAATCGAGCTGACCTTAGCCGTGAGATCATTCGCAAAAAAATAAAGGCTCGCCGAAATCGCAAGCACGGCGCCCGCGAATATCGCGGCGCTTATCATGAGATCGCGTTTGAAGTTAGAACCCATGATCATCACTTTTATTGTAGCAAATCTCAGCCATTCTTTCTGGATTCCGGCTTTTTCTCTCCGGCGGACGCGAGGATGCCTTTGTCGGAATTTTAACGTGGATCCCAGCTTTCGCTGGGACGATTTTTGATATGAGTATACCATTACTCATGTCAAAAATCGCTTTATAAAAATTTTATCTTTTTCCTGTATCATGAATGCCGATGATCGAAACGGAAACGCGCTATTATCACTCACTGAACCTTCTCCTCGGGTCCGATTACCGGGCGATTGCCCGCGTAAAGCGCGGCTTCGGCACATGGGAAGCCGCCTGGCGCGGACAAGGCGGCGGCGCGGAACCGCCCGCGGCGGATTGGGACAGCGTCGGGCGAACGGGACTGCGGCTTATCTTGCGGGAATCGGAGGACTACCCGCCGCTCCTCCGCGAGACCTTCGAATCGCCATTCGGCATTTATATAAAAGGGGCGCTCCCCGCTCCCGCGGCGCTCGCGCTCGCAATCGTGGGGACAAGGAAGGCGACGCCCGAAGGCCGCGGGCTTGCGGGGAAATTCGCAAAAGAGATCGCCGGCGCCGGCTTTATTATAGTAAGCGGCCTCGCGTTCGGAATCGACGCGGCGGCGCATGCGGGATGCCTCGAAGCGAATGGCGCTCTCCGCGATCCCAACGTAGCCGGACCGGGAGAAAACGGCACTACCATTGCCGTCCTTGCCCACGGGCTCGACGATTTCTACCCAAAATCGAACAGGTATCTCGGTGAACAGATAATCGCCCGCGGCGGCGCCGTCATCTCCGAATATCCGCCGGGCATGCCCGCGCTTCCTCACCGATTCCTCGAACGAAACCGCATCATTGCCGGCCTCGCACAAGGCACGCTCGTCATTGAAGCGCCCGAGCGATCGGGATCTTTGGCCACCGCGCGCTTCGCGCTCGAAGAAAATCGCGACGTGTTCGTGATCCCCGGCCCGATCCTCCATCCGAACTACAAAGGCTCCAACCAGTTGATCCGTCAAGGGGCGGCGCTCGTGACAGATCCGCGGGAAATTCTCGAGGCATATGGCATGGGCGAAAAGGAAACGGCGCGCCGCGAAGCGTCGCTCGCCTCTCCCGAAGAAAAGCTTATTCTATCTGCGCTGAGGAGCATTGCGCGCCCCGCGGACATTGACAAACTGATCGAGATGACTAGACTTGAACCCCGAGTCGCAAACCAAGCTGTCGCCTTTCTTCTTTTGAAGCATTTGATCGAAGAAAACGAAAGAGGGTATACAATAACTTAGTAGCTCTACGCTCGTAAGCTCTACGCTCATAAGCTCTAAGCTCGTAAGCTCTAAGCTCGTAAGTCAGTCCATTGTTGAGTGAACTTACGCGAGAAATCCATTGCGTGATTTCGAGCGCTTACGAGCCTAGAGCTTATACAACATGAACCTAATCATCGTTGAATCGCCGACAAAGGCGAAAACAATTTCAAAGTTTCTTGGCAAAGAATACGTCGTGGAATCTTCCTACGGCCATCTTCGCGACCTTCCGAAAAGCAAGATCGGCATCGACGTGAAGCACGGCTTCGCGCCGACCTACGTGATCCCGAAGAAAGCCGAGGAACGCGTCGCGAACCTCAAGAAGCACGCGGAGAGTGCGGCGAAGATCATTCTCGCGACCGACGAAGACCGCGAAGGTGAAGCGATTGCCTGGCACCTCGAAGAGGCACTCGATCTGAAGAGCCGCCCTAAAAACGAAGTGGAGCGGATCGTCTTCCATGAAATCACGAAGGATGCGATCTTCGCGGCGCTCAAAAATCCCCGTTCGATCGATATGCACCTCGTGGACGCCCAGCAGGCGCGCCGGGTTTTGGACCGGCTCGTGGGCTATGAGCTTTCCCCTTTTCTCTGGCGGAAGATCCGCTACGGGCTTTCCGCCGGCCGCGTGCAGTCGGTCACGGTGCGACTTGTCGTCGAGCGCGAGGAGGAAATAAAGAAATTCAATCGGGAAGAATATTGGTCAATTGAAGCCGAACTTTCAAAGTTGAAGGGCAAACAATCGTTCACCGCGCGGCTGTATTCGATGGGCGGAAAAACCGTCGGCAAAATGGATGTGAAGAGCGAAGCCGAGGCGCAACAAATCCTCGCGGGGCTCAAAGGCACCGAATACATAGTGGCCGATCTCGCGAAACGCGACACAACGAGGACGCCCGCGCCGCCCTTCACTACTTCAACGCTCCAGCAGGAAGCCGCGCGGCGTTTTGGATTTTCCGCGAAACAGACGATGGTTATTGCCCAACAACTCTACGAACAGGGATTCATCACTTACATGCGGACGGACAGCCTGAACCTCGCGGCATCGGCGGTTGCTCAGGCACGCAGTGTGATCCGCGACCGTTTTGGCGCGAACTACGCGCTCGAAGAGCCGCGATTTTACGCCAATAAATCGAAAGGTGCGCAGGAAGCGCACGAAGCGATCCGGCCGACGGATCTCACGAAGGCGGCGGACGACGAAGGCTTCCGCGACCGCGGTCAGTCGCGGCTCTATGATTTGATCTGGAAACGCACGATAGCTTCGCAAATGCAGCAGGCATTGCTCGAGCAAACGACGGCGACGATCGGCGCGGGCGCGACGTTCGTATTCCGCGCGTCGGGTCAGGTCGTGAAATTCGACGGTTTCATTAAGGTGTATACCGAAGGGCGGGACGAAGAGGAAAACGGCGATGAAGAAGGCATGCTGCCGCCACTCGAGAAGGGAGAGAAGCTCGCGCTTGGCAAGCTCGTGCCGCTGCAGCATTTCACGGAACCGCCCGCGCGCTACACGGACGCGACGCTCGTGAAAGCGCTCGAAGCCGACGGCATCGGCCGGCCCTCGACCTACGCGCCGACCTTATCAACCATCCAGGAGCGCGGTTATGTGGAAAAAATAGAGAAGCGCTACCATCCGACGGAAATCGGCGTACTCGTGAACAAAGTCCTCGTCGAACACTTCCCCGAAATCGTCGACCTGCAGTTCACGGCGCATATCGAAGAAGAGCTGGACGAGATCGCCGAAGGAAAAGCCGAGTGGGTGCCGGTCATCAAGGAATTCTACGGCCCGTTCAAAAAAAACTTGAATACAAAAGAGAAAGAGGTGGAAAAGCATGTGGAAATTTCGTCGACGCCATGCCCGCACTGCGGCAAGCCCATGCTCATCAAATTCGGCAGAAATGGAAAATTCCTCGCCTGCCCCGATCCGGAGAACAAGTTCACGATGCCCATGCCCGAAGAGGCGGCGAAAATAAAAGAGCTCGAGGAAAAAACAAAAGGTGAACGTTGCCCGATCTGCGAAAAAGAAATGAAGGTCCGCCGCGGCCGCTTCGGCTTCTTTTTGGGATGCGTGGACTACCCGAAATGCAAAGGCATCTCGAAGATCTGGGATAGAACCGGATTCAAGTGTCCGAACTGCCTCGCTTCCCCCGACCGCCGCGAAAAGCCCGGAGATATCGTCCTTAAAAAATCCCGCGGACGCGGCAAGCCTTTCTACGCCTGCACGCGCTATCCCGATTGCACGTTCGTCATGAACAATAAGCCGGCATCGGAAGCCGAGCTCCGGGAAGCCCTCGTCGTATGGCGGAAACGGGAGGAAGATAAAAAGAACGGAGTCGTGCCGGAAAAAAAACCGCGCGGGAAAAAGGCGAAGAAAAAGGAGTTGGTGGTATGATAACCGCCTCAAAATAAAAAGCCGCTTCTCCGGAAGCGGCTTTTGGTTCAGTAATCCGTCGTATAACAGAGGTGGTGGTTCACGCGCGCGCCTCCGGCCGTCCGGCGGCTCCAGCGATGCCAGTCGAGATGGCCCACGTGAATCGGATCGAGACCGGCCTTCGCCCGCTCCTCGTTCATGATGCGAAGTTCGTCGAGGTGCGCCTTCACGAACGCGAGCCGGATCTCAACTTCCTTCCGACTATGTCGGACGATGGGCAAGGCCCGGGTAATCGCGTCCGAAAGTTCCGCATCGTAGAGGAGTACGCCGTCCTCCACGTATCGCTTCGGCAAAATGTAATCGGCGATGGGGCCGATGTCTTCCGGATCGGCAAGCGGGCGAAGCGCATCGGGCCCGCCTTGTGAGGCCACGGCGCGATTGTGATACATGAGGGCAAAGAGCTGCGCACGCTTCATAAAATAGAACATCTTTTCCGTCGGCGTAAAATACTGCATATCGTAAAACCAATCGCCGCCGAAAGCGTGCGGGAAGCATTCGATGAGGAGATCGACCATCCCTATCCTTCCATGAACGCCGAATGATCGGTAATTCGCTTCCTCGACGATATTCGCTGGATCGCCGCCGAACTTTCGGTCGAGCACGTCGCATGCTTCGTGAAGCATCCTGAAGCGTTCGCCGAGCAGCGGCATGGAGTTCACGCCGCGAAAATTCCTCTGGAAGCGCGACCGAGTCGCGATGAGCGGCCGCAACGCAGCGGTCGTAACCGGCCGCTCGCCGAAAAGCGTGTTCCATCGCGATGCCATCGCATAAGATCCGGAAAGGATATCTCTGCCAGTGCGCGCGCGAAACGCGAAGAATCTTCCGTCACCCGTGCGATTCGAGTGGTCGAAGCAGAAATTGATAACGTCCGCGAAAAATTCGCGGGAAATAAACGCTTTGTTCGAAACGGGATACGCACGGTAATCGTCGCACTTAGGCAAAAGATATTCGCCGAGCGCGTGCTCCCGCGCGACGCAGGCAAGCCGCTCATGGTCGATCTTCACGTGACGGAAGCTCGCATACGCCAATTCGATATTTCGCGCCGTTTCTTCCGTATAGTGGTTCATGCCCACCTCCGACTTCACCGCATTTTGGAAAAGCTGAGATTACGATATGATGGATGAGAACCACTGTCAATCATATGCCAAACGTAAAAGAACTCATCCTGAAGGCGCCGGACGGCGCGGTCGCCCGTGCGTTCGCGTTCTCCGAAAACGCCCACCGGCACCAGAAGCGGCGGAGCGGCGACCCGTATTTCAACCATGTCCTCGCGACGGCGAATATCCTCTCGGAGTGGCATTTGGACGAAGCGACCGTCGCCGCGGGGCTTTTACACGACACCGTGGAGGATACGGGTGTTCCGCTCGAAACGATCAAGAAAGAATTCGGCGAGGAAGTGGCGTTCCTCGTGGACGGCGTGACGAAACTCGGCCGCATCAAATACCGCGGCGCGGAAAGTAAAGTGGAAAATCTCCGTAAGATGATCCTTGCACTTTCGGAAGACCTGCGCGTCGTCTTCATCAAACTCGCCGACCGCCTCCATAACATGCGGACGCTCGGTGCGCTCCCTCCCGTCAAACAAAAACGGATCGCGATGGAAACGGATGAGATCTACGCGCCGCTCGCCTACCGGCTCGGCATGCAAAACCTCTCGGGCGAACTCCAAGATCTCGCCTTCCCCTTCCTCCACCCACAAGAATATCGGTGGCTCCTTGCGGCGACAAAAGAGCAATACGAAGCCCGGCTCCATTATCTTGAATCCGTCGTGAAGCCGGAGATCCAGTCGCTTCTCGCGGCGCACGCGATCCGCCCGATCACGATCGACTTCCGCGCGAAGCGCTACGCGAGTCTGTACAAAAAACTTCTACAGCACGATATGAACGTCGGCAAAATCTACGACCTCGTCGCCATGCGCGTGATCGTGCAAAGCATCCCCGAATGCTACGCGGTACTCGGCATCATCCACGAAAAGTGGCCGCCGATGCCGGGCAGAATCAAGGACTACATCGCAATGCCGAAACCGAACAGCTATCGGAGCCTGCACACGACGGTCATCGGCCCGGAACAGAAAATTATGGAATTCCAAATCCGCACGAAGGACATGCACGAAGAAAACGAATACGGCATCGCCGCGCATTGGCTTTACGAGCAGAAGAAAAAAGGCGAAACGATGTCCGCGAAAAAAATGACCGAGGAGATCCGCTGGGTGCAGCAGCTCAGGAACTGGATGGAGCGGTACCGCGGTGACGCCTCCCCCGACGCGATTCACGATAACCCCGAGGAATTCCTGCAGTCGATGAAGATCGACTTCTTCAAGGACCGCATTTTCGCGATTACGCCGCACGGCGACGCGATCGATCTGCCTGCCGGCTCGACCCCGGTCGATTTCGCCTACCACGTACATTCGGAGATCGGCAACACCTGCGTGGGAGCTCGAGTGAACCACGAACTCGTGCCGCTCGACCGCGAACTCCGCTCGGGCGATCTCGTCGAGATCGTCACGCAGAAAGGGAAAAAACCGTCCGAAGATTGGCTGCAATTCGTAAAAAGCGCGCTCGCCCGCGACCACATCAAGTACGCCCTGCGCGCAAAAAACAAACTGGGCAGAGAAGCCGCGAAACCCGTGAAAGCGGAGATGAAGATCGCGACCGAAGACCGCGTGGGACTTCTGAAGAACATCTCGACCGTGATCGCGAATTTGCACGTGAACGTACTTGCCTTCGAGATAAAAAATCAGCCCAGTAACCGTTTCCCCGTGCACCGCGTGGAAATCGGCACGACCGACAAACAAAAAATAGAAAGACTGATTCTGAAGATAAAAAAGATTAAGGGCGTGAAGGAGGTGAGCTATAAACTTGTCTAGCCGGGGCTTAGCTTTTTGTCATCCCGGAATCGCGAGCGATATCCGGGATCTATACGATATATAATTATTTTTTAATGTATGGATCCCGGACATCTCGCTACGAGCGAGATTCCGGGATGACAGACGGGATATAATTCCCGAATATTCCGCTGTGGCGATTCTCCGGGATGACGGGCGCAATCGTCTTCCGGGCAAAAGCCGGGATCTAGATTTTTATTCTTTATCCCGGCTCCGTGCCGCGGCACGGAGCCGGGATAAAGCGAGGTCGGCTAAAAAGATTCCTCCTTCCCTATCCTCTGCACAATGCTCTCGAGTTCTTCTTCCGAGAAAAACGTGATCACGATTTTCCCGTTTCCGGCGCTTTTTTCGATCTTCACGGGCGTGCCGAGCTCGGCGCTCAATTTATCTTCCATCATTTTAAGCTCCGGCGAGATTGGTTCGATCGGAGCGGCGGATTTGCGCGGCTTCGCGGCCGCGACCTGCGCACGGAGATCGCGCGTCGTCATTCCGCGCAAAACAATGTCATCGAACAGTTTCTTCTGCGCGGCGGGATCTTCGATTGCGAGAAGGAGCCGACCGTGGCTTTCCGTGATCTCCCCTTTTTCAAGCGCCACCTGGATGTACGTGGGCAGGCTTAAAAGCCGGACGCTGTTCGCCACGACCTCGCGGGATTTCCCGAGCTTCGCGGCAATTTCGCGCTGGGTCAGGCGGAATTCGTCCTGTAATCGCGCGAAGGCGCGGGCGGTTTCGATCGGATCCAGGTCTTCGCGCTGGATATTTTCAATGACGGCGAGTTCAAGCCGTTCGCGCTCGAGATTGACGTTCCGTATGATTGCGGGTACAAGCGCAAGCCCGAGAAGTTTCGCGGCCATGAGCCGTCGCTCGCCGGCAATGAGCTGGTATTCGACGCCCACGCCATCGCTCGTCTCGGTTCCTACGCGCGTGACGACGAGCGGTTGGAGAAAGCCGAATTCGCGGATGGAATACGCAAGTTCGCGGAGCGCGGCATCGTTAAAATGCCTGCGCGGCTGGCTCGAATTCGGCTTTATCTTCTCGACTTCAAGGTGATAGATGTGTTCGTCCGAAGCTTTCTTTTCTCCGGAAACGAGCCCGCCTTTCGCGGGCGCGGTGTTCGCGGCGGCCTTCGCGAGCGGCGGTCGTTCGAATGGAATATCCCTCGGAGCGAAAGGAGCTGCCGCAGACATGGTCGCTTGCACTCCTAAACTTCCGCGAGAAACTTGAGAAGACGAAGAGGGATCGTGTCGCGCAAAATGAGCCGGAAGGTCGTCGAGAAATTTTGGTTCGGATGGCGCGGAAAGGAGCGGCTCTTCCCGGTCCGGAAGTTCAAGGCGGCCAAAGTCAGAACCTGCAACCGCGGGTGCCGCGGGCGAAAAACCGGAGACGATACTTTGCGGATCCTGTGCCGCACCGTCGCCGTGTCCTTTTTGCGGAGGTATTAAAGATTCGAGGCCTTTTCCTAGCATAGCTCGTTGGCTCAATAGCTCGTAAGCTCTTAAGCCGGGGCTTAGCTCGTAAGCAACTCAACTTACGAATTAGCTTACGAGCTTACGGGCTGTTGAGCTTATTATTTTTATTCTACCATGATATTGAAATTTCCGAATTCGACCGCCTCCATCGCGGCAGGAGTGCCGATAAATTCTTTCTCCCGCTCAAGAAGCTCTTCGGCAAGCCGGCGGTACGCAAGCGCCCCCGGCGAATCGGGGCGATAAAGAATAATCGGCTTCGAAAAGCTCGGCGCCTCGGCGAGCGTCACGGTGCGCGGAATCTCGACCTCGAACACATAGTGCGGAAAATGCCGCCGGAGATTTTTCGATATCTCGCGCGAGAGGTGCTCGCGGCGGTCGTACATGGTAATCACGGCTCCGGCCACTTTCAAAGGATGATGGAGATTCTGCCGCACGAGATCAATCGTTTCGAGAAGCTGCCCCAGCCCTTCGAGCGAATAATACTCCGCCTGCACCGGAATCAAAATCTCGTCCGCGGCGACGAGGCCGTTCACCGTAAGCAGGCTGAGCGATGGCGGCAGATCAATCAAAATATAATCGTATTTATGGCGGAGACTGTTCACGAACTTCCGCAGAAAATATTCGCGTTCGGGAAGGTTCACGAGCTCGACGAGCGCGCCCGCGAGGTGCGGCGCCGCGGGAATGAAGTGATAGTTGAAAAGCTGCGTCGGCCTGATCACGGCATCCGGTTCCGCATGGCCGAGCACGCCGTGATACACGGAGGGCGCTCCGCTCGCCTGATCGTGGCCGAGAGCCGAGCTCGCGTTCGCCTGCGGATCGAAGTCGACGAGGAGTACGCGCCGTCCGGCGGCGGCAAGATACGCGCCGAGGTTCACGGTCGTCGTCGTCTTTCCCACCCCGCCTTTTTGATTACAGACCGCGATGACACGAGCCATATAGCTATAGTTTATGCTGTTTTTCGGCGTTCGGCAAAAGACCCGTATAAAAAAAGCCCCGCAAAAGCAGGGCTCTCTCGGATTGATCAAAGAACGAATGGCGGATCCGGGACCGCCGACGATCTCCGTTTTTGCCAATCGGCGAGCGACTTGGCGAGCGCGTAATTATTGTAACGCGGATCGCGCGTCACTTCGTCTTCAAGATGCAGGCCGAGGAACGGCGGCAGCGACACCTCCTGCTGTAGATCGGTAAGCTCGATCTCGAGCAGGCACAACGTCATCGGAAGATTCGTGAAAACATCGAGTTCGAAATGCTGGTTCTTCCAGAGAAAACTCCGCCGTTCTTTCGTGAGGATGCTACGGAGAGGATCGCGCGACGCCGCCCTGAGATCGGTATAGGCGCGCCAGTCGATCATCTTCTCGGTCTCGATCCGCACGCCCGGCGCGATCTGCCGCTTGCGTGTCATGAAATAGGTCGATCCGTTCGCATGTTCCCTGCGGCGGATGCGCACTTCTTCATCTGGGCGCTCGCTCCGCAGATAGATCTGCTCGATCTTCACTTTCCGGTATGGCACGGGAAAATGGTCGAGGCACGGATACGAAACGCGGTACTTGCGTTCGATCTCAAGCGGCTCGGGAATGCCGAGCGCACGATAGATCGCATGCAACGCCCGGGTAATCTTCGCCTCGAAAGTGCCGCCCGCGGGATTATCGATGACGCGGAGATGCTGATGTCCGTTGTACGCATCCTCGATGCGCCGATCGAGATAGCGCGCTTGTTCCGGCGTTTCGTCGCGAGCCGCATTGTTCTCGAGCGTATAGAATTCCTCGGCGCCGTTCGCTGCCGTCGTGAGCTTCACGACCGCCACATAGCGATCGAGCGCTTGCGCCGGATCGAGTCCGGTCGCTTCGCGCAGAAGCGCCGCATACATATCCTCTCCTTCCCTTCCCTCGGGAAGATAGGCGCGGCTGTCGGGCAGGCCGCGATCGCAAAGGATCGCCGCGGGCCGTCCTTCGCGCGCGGCACAGCGCTTCAGGCGCTCTTCGTTTTCGAACTGGGAAGCCATGAGTTCTTTCTGGTACTCGCGCACGTCGCCCCAGCGCTTCTCGCGCAATGCTTTCTTGAGCCGCATGCCCTGTTTGATCATAAAAGTCGCCGTCTCCTCGCCGGGGTACGCGTCGCGGCCGCGGTCTTCGATCTTCTGCGGCGCGACGGCCATGAGCGAAGTCTTCCCCGAACACGGCCCGCCGGTTACGTCGATAAGCGGAATGTCGGATTCAATGCTTTTCATTGCATCCCTCCTGGATGGGCTATTGATGTGAATTTCTACCCTCACTCTATCGCACAAAAACGATTTTCGCAACGTTGAAAAATGAGCGTTATTCTTTTATAGTGTTACGGACACAAGCCCGAGTGGCGGAATGGCAGACGCGCACGACTCAAAATCGTGTTCCGCAAGGAGTGTGGGTTCGACTCCCACCTCGGGCACCGGACGTTCGTTTTTTAACTTGAACCGTTTGTACGCAGCCGCGCGTTTGACACGATGACCTTCCGGCGTATAGTGGAAGCAGTGTTTCACGTCTCCGGAGATGGTGATGAAAAATAAAATAGCGGCATACACGTGCTTCCTGCTTCTTTGCCTCGCACCGGTTTCGTTCGGCCAGGCAAAAAAGAAATCGCTCGCCAATAGATTTTCCGTCGAATTTTCGTACGGAACATACCGGGTGCCGGGACTCATCCTCGGCATGGATAAGTCGATCACGGCGCATCCGAACGGGCTCGGCGGAACGTCGTTCGGCGCGCGGCTCGGTTTCGCCGCGACAAAACGCTGGTCTTTCGGCGTGCAATTCGTGGACATGAGTGCCGCAGGCAAAGGCCCGTGGGCTCGCGGCGACGAAGCGGCGATAGACGGCGTGACTGGCGCGGCCACCGGCAAAACGGATTGGACGGTGCGCGGCGTCATGTTCGACGCAGGCCAAACATTCCGGCCGAACGGACGCGTGCATCCTTACTGGCGCGCGGGCGGCGGCATCGGATTCCTCACGGTCAAATTCGGCGGCGAATTCCATGGTTGCGCGACGGAAGACATAGGCTGCAACTTCCCCATCGACGAGCCTGCCGCCGATCGCGTGGCACGCAAGATTCCGCTCTTCGGCGGCGAAGGCGGCGTCATATTCGACATTTCGAAGCATTTCGGATTTACGACCGCCGGTTACTGGAACACCGGCTGGGGCGTAAAAGCCGGCATACGCATCACGTTTTAAAAATACGAACCCGCTTTTTTATGAAGCGGGTTTTTGTTTTTGCATATTTCACTGCTGACGATCGTCAGCAGTGAAATATGCAAACGGTGCAAAAATGAACTGTCCTCCCTCCGTAATTCACCCCCCCTGAGACGGAGTATTATTGCGGGAAAAACATAAATATTTGGTTGTACAAAAGGAAAAAGTAGTGCTATAATGGAGCCAGCGTTAATTGACACTGCGAGGTGTAATATGAAATACATGGCTGCGCTCATTTTTGCCGCATGCTTCCTTTTGCCTCACGTGGCGCAAGCCGGGACCGCGGCGAGGCCGCTAAAAGCAAGGGTACGGATGGCGTCGCTCGAAGCAAAAAGAATGATCGAGCTGGAGCGCAAACTCTGCAAAGAAAAAGGTATCGACTGCGGCGAAGTCGAGTCGATATTTTCCGATCCACGGCTTGTGATCCATGAACCTCCCCCGCCAACGCCGCCACCGACGCCCGGGAAACCACCGAGGGGCAATCCTTATTTGAGCGTTCACTTTGGGCTCTTGACCGACGTTTCGCTCGAACGGTGTGCGACTTTTTATGCGGCGCACGCAAAAGCGTTCGCGCTTGCACTCGCGAATTACGGCGTGCCGAAAGAACCGATCTGCGGCATTCTTCGCATCGAAACGAACTTCGGCATGCCGGCCGGAAAAACAAAGCGTCCCCTTGGATCGCGTCCGGCGATCAATGCGCTTGTGTCGCTCTACGTACGAAGGACAACCGGAAAACGGCAGAAGTTCGCTTTCGAACAAATCAAGGCGCTCTTACGCATCGTGAACACCCTTGGACCGGGAAGCGTCCTCGGAAAAGAGCTGGGCAGGAAACCGGACATCTTCGACGTTCCTGGCTCCGTGACCGGCGCGATCGGGCTCATGCAATTCGAACCGTCATCATTCGGCGCCGCTCGCGATGGAAACGGCGACGGCGTGATTGATCCCTTCGACAGCGATGATGCCATCGTAAGCATCGCCCATTATCTCGTGACGCGCGGCTGGGACGGCAACCGGAGGCACGAGGAAAGAGCCGTTTGGCTCTACTATGGCACGGGCGACCGGCACAAATACTATCCGACGGCGGTCTTCAAATACGCCGCCGCGGCTCAACAATACTTCGTAAACCACCCGCCCACTCAAAAGTCCGCAATATAACGCGGACTTTTTTATTTCCGTAATTGCAAAAATAGCCGGAAAAACGTATAATCAGAAAGAAATTTTGAGGCAAGCCGGCTGGGTAGCTCAGTGGCAGAGCAGGGCTTTCATAAGGCCAAGGTCGTGGGTTCGATCCCCACCCCAGCCACACGCGTTTTCCCAAATAACCAAAAATATCCTCACGCGAGGATATTTTTGGTTTCTGCATTTGCGGGGGCGGGAGTCGAACCCGCTTCGCCAGCTTATGGGGCTGACAGGGAAACCGTTCCCTGCCCTCCCGCGCAACATGAGCTCATAAGCTCATTGGCTCGCAAGCTCGTAAGCCATACAGACTCA